>JAIKZT010000067.1 GCA_024682015.1 Clostridia bacterium | reverse complement strand
GGCACGTGCCCGAGCTCGTCTTCCGGTTCGATGAGAGCCTGGATTACGGAGCGAAGATGGACGCGATCCTCGACAAGATCGAGATCCCATCGGACGATTACGATTACGGCCTTCCCGAAGAGAAGGCCGCTAAGTCCTTCGAAGACGAGGACTATTTCGACGATTGATGCATAACTGGAAAGACATCATACAACTGATAGGCAAAGCCCGCCGTATCCTGCTGCTGACCCATGCCAACATGGACGGCGATGCGGCGGGCTCTGTCTGCGCTCTGTGCAGATCGCTGAGGCTAATGGGCAAGGAATGCTTCGCGCTGCTGGAGGACGGCTGTCCCTCGTATCTCGCTTTTTTGAACGCGGACGGGTATTTCGTGAGCGAAGCTCCCTGGCAGGCCGATCTGGCCATCGCCGTGGACTGCGGCGACGATTCGCGCATCGAAAAGCGCTGCGAAGCGTTCCATGGCGCTGCCGCGACAGCCTGCATCGATCACCACCCCGCGCACGCGGAGTTCGCGGGCGAAAGCGTCGTGGATCCTCTGGCGCCGGCTGCCGGCTCCCTCGTGTTCGAACTGCTGCAGGAAGGAGACTTTCCCATCGATAAGGAGATCGCGGAAGCCCTGTACGTGGCCATCGCGACGGATACGGGTTCCTTCAAGCACGGCAACACGACGGCGGGCGCCCATCTGGACGCCGCGAAGCTGTACGGCTTTGGCATAGACGCCGCCAGGCTGAACGCGCTCGTTTACGGGAATTTCCCTCTGGCGCAGCTGAAACTGGAAGCGCTGGCCGTGGAAAGAGCCGTCCTGTTCGCGGGCGGCAAAGCCGCTTTGTCCTGGTGCGCGCAGGAGGACCTGAAGTCTCTTGGCGCAAAAGACGAGCATACAGACATGTGCATCGACCGCATCCGCAGCATTGAGGGCGTGGAAGCGGCGGCGTTCTTCAAGGAAAGGGCGGACGGCAGCATCAAAGTATCCCTGCGCTCCAAGCTGAAGGCGGACGTGAACGCGGTCGCGCGGCAGTTCGATGGCGGAGGCCACCTGCGGGCGAGCGGCTGCACGCTGAAGGACGTTTCGATGGAGGAAGCCATCGAAATGGTGAAGCCTGCCATCGAGGCCTGCGTCAGAGAGGACGCCACATGAACGGCATCCTCAACCTGAACAAGCCGGTCGGCTGCACGAGTTTCGACTGCGTGGCGGTCTTGCGCAGGCTCACCGGGGAGAAGCGGATAGGCCACACCGGCACGCTCGATCCCCAGGCCAGCGGCGTGCTGCCGATCTGCATCGGCAAGGCGACGAGGCTGCTCGAGTTCATGGACGACGTGCCCAAGACGTACGTCTGCGGCTGTACGCTCGGCCTTACGACGGATACGCTGGACATATGGGGCAAAACAGAATGCGACAGAAGGCCCCTGGCGTTCGATCTGAGCGCCGAAACCGTGGAGAAAGGACTCTTATCCTTCCAAGGCGAGATCACGCAAAAACCGCCCGTTTTTTCTGCCATCAAGGTGAATGGCAGAAAACTGTACGAGTACGCGCGGGAAGGCCGCGCGGTGGAGGTGCCCGAGCGGCGGGTCATCATACACAGCGTGCGGCTTCTGTCCTGGGAAGGCGCGAACAAGCCCTTCACGTTCGAAGTCGTCTGCTCCCGCGGCACGTACGTGCGTTCGATCTGCCGGGACTTGGGCGAACTGCTGGGCACGGGTGCCTGCATGAGTTCCCTCGTGCGCACGGAAACTTGCGGTTATAAACTGGAGGACGCGGCCTCCCTCGACGCTCTGAAGACGCTGGCGCCTGAGGAGATCGAAGCGCTGCTCGACCCGCTGGAAACGGCTGCGGAAGGCCTGCCGCGGCTGGATCTCAGCGACGCGCAGGCGAGGCTTTTCGCTGCGGGAAATCCCCTGTGGAGCGAGGGGCTGAACGTGCCGGAGGAGCCTGCGGCCGCATTCCGGGAAGGAAGGCTGATCGGGGTCACCCGGGACGGCAGGATCGCGAAGGTGCTTCTGTAAGCAGCTGCCGATAGATTTAGTTTATGAATATTTACACCAAACTTGAAGATATCCATAACATGCCCGACGCGGCCGTGGCGCTGGGAAACTTCGACGGCGTGCACAAGGGCCACCAGATGCTCGTGCGCGAATGCGTGGCGGCAGCGGAGGAAAAGGGCATCGTGCCGTCCGTTTTCACGTTTACGAACCACCCGGTGAACGAGATCGCAGGCAAGACCGTCATCAAGAACATCATGACGTTCGAGGAGAAGGCGTCCGAGCTCGAAAGGCTGGGCGTTCAGAACCTGTTTTCCTTCACGTTCGCGGACTGGATCCGCACGAAAAGCGCTGAAGGCTTCGTGAAGGACATCCTCATCGACTGTTTTCACACGAAGCACGCCGTATGCGGGTTCAACTATCACTTCGGCTACAAGGCGGAAGGGGACGCGGACAGGCTCGCAGAGCTGGGGAAGACCTATGGCTACGGCGTTTCCGTCATTCCGGAGATACGCATCAACGGCCAGACGGTCTCCAGCACGCTGATCCGGCAGATCATAGACGACGGCCGCATCGAGGAATACAAGGATTACACCGGACGCCTGTACTGCATCGACGGCTGCGTGGTCCAGGGCCGGCATCTGGGCCGGCGCATCGGTTTTCCGACCGTCAATCTGAGCCTGGACAGCACGGAAGCGTTCCCGATGAACGGTGTTTACATAACGCTTACAACGGTAAATGGTAAGCGTTATCATTCCATCACGAACGTGGGCAACAAACCGACGGTAGGAGAGTTCGCCAAGAACGCGGAAACGCATATTTTCAACTTTTCCGGAGATCTGTACGGCTCGTTCGTGCGCGTGGAGTTCATCCGCATGCTGCGTCCGGAGATCCGCTTTCCGGACCTGGATTCCCTGCAGCAGGAGATCCACCGCAACTGTCTGCAGGCGCAGGAATACTTTGAACACAATCCGTTTTAAGGAGGTCATCCCATGAAATATTCCAATGGCTTTTCCATCAATGCCACGGGTCACGAGTGCTTCCTCAGCTTCGTGGTGACCCGCCCGAACGGCGAAACGAAGCAGACCGAAGAGGTTGAGACCATCATCATGAACGAGCAGATGGCCCGCCAGCTCTACATGGCTCTTGCCAAGGTCTACAACAAGGTCGACAGCGACCGTTCCGCCAAGAAGAAGGTCGACATCAAGGAGAACGTGCAGCTGTCGTAGCAGCGCGGAAAATGTCCTTTCGCGGCCGTAAAATAGTGCTTTACAAGCGCGCTCTGGCGTGCTATGATTTATTGTCAATTTTAGCGTGCCTTCTGCTGCGGCAGACGCGGCTCCTGCGCTGCACCCGGCTCAAGGCGTAAGTAGAGAAGGAGTTTTTACCCATGATCACCAAAGAGATCAAGAGCGGCATCATCAACGAGTATGCCACCCACGAAGGCGACACCGGTTCCCCCGAGGTCCAGGTCGCTGTCCTCACGTACCGCATCAACGAACTGAACGAGCACCTCAAGGCCAATCCCAAGGACTTCCACTCCAGAAGAGGCCTGCTGAAGATGGTCGGCCAGAGAAGAAACCTGCTTGCTTATCTCAGAGACAAGGACATCGAGCGCTACAGAAGCCTCATTTCCCGTCTGGGCTTAAGAAAGTAACATCAAAAACGCGGCGGGGCGCATTAGCCCCGCCTTGCTGTTAATTTTTCCATCTGTTAACCGTTCAGAGAACCGGGCTTGAGAATTAAATTCACCCGGGGCGCGCGCCTCAGTGAGTTTACTTGTCAAGCCGGGCCTGAACGAAAGAAAGGCAAGGTAACCAATGAGATTTACGGATTACAGAACGTTCCGCACTGCTGTCGGCGGCAGACTGCTGGAAGTCGAGATCGGCAAGGTCTGTGAACAGGCCAACGGCCAGTGCTGGGTGCGCTACGGCGATACCGTCGTCAACTGCACCGCCACCATGGCGAAGACGCCCAGAGAAGGCGTGGATTTCTTCCCGCTTTCCTGCGATTTTGAAGAGAAACTCTACGCGGCCGGCAAGATCCCCGGCGGCTTCATCAAGAGAGAGGGCAGACCTTCCGAAAAGGCAATCCTCACGTCCAGACTCATGGACAGACCGCTCCGTCCGCTGTTCCCCAAGGGGTTCTACAACGACGTTCAGGTCGTCGCGACCTGCATGAGCATGGATAACGACTGCGCGCCGGAATTCTGCGCCATGGTCGGCTCATCCATCGCCATTGCCATCTCCGACATTCCCTGGGACGGTCCGACCGGTTCCGTCATCGTCGGCAGAGTCGACGGCAGGCTCATCATCAACCCGACGTCCGAGCAGCGCAAGGAATCCGACATCAACATGACGGTCGCCGGCACGAAGGAAGCCATCATGATGGTCGAAGCGGGCGCCAAGATCGTCCCCGAATCCGTCATGCTCGACGCCATCATGTTCGCGCATGAGGAGATCAAGAAGATCGTCGCGTTCATCGACGAGATCGTGAAGGAAGTCGGCAAGGAGAAGCAGCAGATCGAATTCTACAAGCCCTCCGAAGAGATCGACGCTGCCGTCCGCGAATACGCGGTCGAGAAGATGCACAAGGCCATCCTCACGTTCGACAAGCAGGAGAGACTCGACAACATGGACGCCGTCGAAGTCGAGACGAAGGAGCACTTCGCGGAAATCTTCCCCGAAGGCGCCAAGGACGTCGACGCCGTTCTCTACAACATCACGAAGGAGCAGGTCCGCGGCATGATCCTCGACGAAGGCATCCGTCCCGACTCCCGCAAGTGCAACGAGATCCGGCCCATCTGGGTCGAGACCGGCGTGCTGCCCAGGACCCACGGCTCCGGCCTGTTCAAGAGAGGCCAGACGCAGGTCTTGTCCGTCGCGACCCTCGGCATGCTGTCCGAAGGCCAGACGCTCGACGGCATTTTCGAAGAGACCGGCAAGCGATACATGCACCAGTACAACTTCCCCGGCTACTGCACCGGCGAAGCCAAGCCCTTAAGAAGCCCCGGCAGAAGAGAGATCGGCCACGGCGCGCTGGCTGAAAGAGCGCTGCTGCCTGTTTTGCCCTCCGAAGAGGAATTCCCGTACGCCATCCGCGTCGTCTCCGAGGTTCTGTCCTCGAACGGCTCCTCCTCCATGGCTTCCACCTGCGGCAGCTGCCTCGCTCTGATGGACGCCGGCGTGCCCATCAAGGCTCCCGTAGCCGGCATCGCCATGGGCCTCATCGAGCGCGTCAAGGAAGACGGCACGAGCGAATACGCCATCCTGTCCGACATCCAGGGCATGGAAGACTTCCTCGGCGACATGGACTTCAAGGTCACCGGTACGGCGGAAGGCGTTACGGCCATCCAGATGGACATCAAGGTCCACGGCCTGTCCCGCGACATCCTTGAAAAGGCGCTGAACCAGGCCAAGGAAGGCCGCATGTACATCATGAAGCACATGCTTGACGAGATCCCCGAACCCAGAAAGGAACTGTCGAAGTACGCTCCGCTCATCACGAGCATGCAGATCGACCCCGAGAAGATCCGCATCGTCATCGGCAAGGGTGGCGAGACCATCAACCGCATCATCGCCCAGACCGGCGCGAAGATCGACATCGACGACACGGGCCTCATCTTCATCGCGGCGCCCAACACCGAGTCCGGCGAAGCGGCCCGCAAGGAGATCGAGTACCTCACGAAGGACATCGAAGTCGGCGAGACGTACACCGGCAAGGTCGTCCGCCTCATGAACTTCGGCGCGTTCGTCGAATGCCTGCCCGGCAAGGACGGACTGCTGCACATCTCCAAGATCTGCAAGGAGAGAGTCGAAAAGGTCGAAGACGTCCTGAACATCGGCGACATCGTTACCGTCAAGGTTTCCGAGATCGATTCCCAAGGCAGGGTCAACCTCACGAGACGCGGTCTGGAGGACACGCCCATCATCAAGGCGAATCAGCAGTAAGCGCATAAGAAAACGGGCCGGCGTTCCGCCGGCCTTTATTGCTTTATGGAAGAAGTATGATCACTACAAGACAATTATCCTGCGGAGTGCGGCTCGTCATGGAGCACATCCCCGAGTATCAGTCGGCCAGCATAGGCATCTGGATCGGCGCGGGCTCCGCCCGGGAGACCGCGAAGAACAACGGCGCGTCCCACTTCATCGAGCACATGTTCTTCAAGGGCACCGAAAATCGCTCGGCGCTTCAGATCGCCCGAGATACGGACGATCTGGGTTGCGCCATGAACGCGTTTACGGGAAAGGAGGCCACGTGCTTCCACATCAAAGCCCTTACGGGCGTATTCCCGAAAGCCGTGGACATCCTCCTCGACATGCTCTGTCATTCGCTGTTCGACGCATCGGACATGGACAAGGAGAGAGGGGTCATCCTCGAAGAGCTGAACATGTGCAACGATACGCCCGACGACTACATCATGGATCTGCTCGACGGAAGCGTATTCCACAGGACGCCTCTGGCGCGGCCGGTGCTGGGCACGAAAAAGACCGTCAGATCGCTTTCCAGAGAGGACATCCTGTCCTATATTGATGTGTGGTACGCGACCGACAACATCGTCGTCTCCGTCGTCGGTAATTTCGACGAAGAGCAGCTAGCGGAGCAGCTGGAGGGCAGTCTGTCCAAGTTTGCGAGGAAAAGTCCGGCCAAAAGACGCTTTACCGTTTCGGCAGAGCGCAGGTTCGCTTCTGCAAAGCGGGACATCAACCAGACGCACATCGCGCTGGGCCTGCCGACGATCTCCATGGGATCGCCGGATTACTACGCGCAGGCCGTCGTCTGCGACATCCTCGGCGGCAGCATGAGCTCCCGCCTGTTCCAGAACATCCGGGAAAGAAGGGGGCTGGCCTACAACGTGTACAGCGCCATCGAGACGTTTACGGAGAGCGGCATGTTCTATATCTACGCAGGGCTCACCCCGAAGATGGAGCCGGCCGTGCTCGAAGCGATCGACGAGGAACTGAAGGGGCTCGCCGCGGAAGGCATCAGCGAAAAGCAGACGGAAGTCGTGAAGATGCGGCTCAAGAGCGGGTTCATCTTTTCGCTGGAATCCACGAATTCGCGCATGTTCCGGCTCGGCAGAAACATGCTCCTGCTCGGCCGCACGTATTCGGAAACAGAGACGATGGCCGAGATCGAAGCGGTGACGGCCGATCAGGTCAACGCCTTCCTGAAGCGCGTGTGCGATCTGGACCGCTACAGCGCCGTTTCGGTAAGCGGTGAAGATCTGGACATGCAAAAGCTCTTGCACGCATAGGAGGACGCAAATGGAACGCATCGCACGGTTTGAGCGGGTCAGCGAGGCCCGGTTTGAAATGGACAGCGCCCACATGCCGGGTGAACCGGCCAAAACCGGCCTTCCGCGCCGGGCGACAGCGGGCAGCGCCGGATACGACATCCCCACGCCCTGGCCGATACGGCTTTCTCCGGGCGAATCCCTGCGGGTGCCAACGGGCCTGCGGTGCCGCATCTCGCCGGGATGGGTGCTGCTCCTCGTGCCGAAGAGCGGCCTCGGCTTCAAATACCGTGTGCAGCTCGACAATACCGTCGGGGTCGTGGACGCGGATTATTACGGCGCGGACAACGAGGGCCACATCCTGATCCAGATCACAAACGATTCGAAATCGGGCAAAACCCTGGAGATCCCGGCCGGCAAGGCCTTCGCCCAAGGCCTGTTCGTACCCTTCGGCATCACGGAGGACGACGAAGCGGAGCAAAAGCGCACCGGCGGATTCGGCTCCACTAACGCATGATCTTATATTGCCTTCGGGGTCCTGTCCGCTACCATCCTCATGTCCTGCGATACTCGCCGCGGACGAGGGCGCCGCGGACTGCGCTTATCGACATGAGCCTCTTTTGCGCCACCCCTTTGGCTCCAAGACTTGATTTGCGCTGACGTTGTTATAAGAATTTTGGGGATTGCATATGGTATTCAGAGAAGACCAGGAAAAAAGGGAATACGAACTGCTTTCGCCTTTCGCCTGCAAAGCGGCGGAAACGAAGGGAAGGGCCGTGTACGAGGAGCCTTGCGACCTGCGCACGGAATTTCAGCGGGACAGAGACCGCATCATCCACAGCAAGTCCCTGCGCAGGCTCATGCATAAGACGCAGGTCTTCCTGAGCCCCGAGGGCGATCATTTCCGCACGCGCCTGACGCATACGCTGGAAGTGGCGCAGATCGCCCGGACTATTTCAAGAGCCCTGGGCCTGAACGAGGATCTGACCGAGGCCATCGCTCTCGGCCACGACCTCGGGCATACGCCCTTCGGCCACAACGGCGAGGAGTACCTCAGCGAGATCCACCCCGGAGGGTTTGCCCACAACGTGCAGAGCCTGCGCGTCGTGGACGTGCTGGAGCGCAACGCTGCGGGAAGGGCCATGAACCTCACGGCGGAGGTCCGGGACGGCATCGTCAACCACACGGGGCCTGCCTGGCCGTTCACGCTGGAAGGCCAGGTCGTGCGCCATTCCGACCGCATCGCCTACATCAACCACGACATCGATGACGCCGTGCGCGGCGGGGTCATCGCGGCGAGCGACATTCCCGCAGCCTGCAGCGCTTACCTGGGATCCGACCACCGCAGCCGCATCAACACGCTCGTGACGGACATCGTCCGCAGCAGCGAAGGGCAGGACAAGGTCGTTCAGTCGGAGGAGGCGGCTCACTACATGAACCTCCTGAGGGACTTCATGTTCGAAAACGTTTACCGCAGTCCCGTCGTCAAGCAGGCCTCCGAGCTCGACAAGGTGAGGGGGCTCATCCACGCCTTGTACGGGTATTTCCTCGACAGACCCGGCGAACTGCCCTCCGAGTACCGGCGCGTCGCCGAAGAGGACGGCATGCACGAAGCCGTGAAGGATTACGTGGCCGGCATGACGGACCGCTACGCGATCAATATGTACGCCGAAAAATTTGTGCCGCTTGGCTGGAAGATCCCGAAATAAAAAAAGGAAAACCGCGCCTTGTTCGGTATAATAGAACAGGAGGCGCCGATGGCATTGAATTCTTTGATAACAGCTGCAGACCAGATACGCGACCGCTGCAACATCGTCGACGTGGTCAGCCCGCTCGTGCCCCTGAAGCGATCGGGGAGCAACTACAAGGGCTGCTGTCCTTTCCACAAGGAGAAAACGCCTTCCTTCGTCGTTTCCGAGAAGAAGCAGATCTTCACCTGTTTCGGCTGCGGCAAGTCCGGCAGCGTCATCAAGTTCGTCCAGGAATACTACAATCTCAGCTTCGCGGAGGCAGTCCGCAAACTGGCGGCGCAGTACGGGGTCGAGATCGATGACGCCTACGAAAGAAACAGCAAGCGGCGCGAAGGATACTACGAGATCAACCGCCAGGCGGCCAGATTCTTTTTCGGCGAGCTCACGACGAAACCCAACCCGGGCTACGCTTATCTGAAGAGCAGAGGGCTTACGCCCCAGACCATCGCGAAGTTCGGCCTCGGCTACGCGGACGACGCCTGGGAGAGCCTTTCGCAGCATCTGCAGAAGGCCGGATGCCCCGAGGATCAGGTCCTCGAACTGGGACTGTGCCGGAAGTCCGCCAAGAACGATCAGCTGTACGACAAGTTCCGCAGCCGGGTCATGTATCCGATCTTCAACACGATGGGCAAGATCGTCGGCTTCGGCGGACGCACCATCGTGGACGACGACGCGAAATACATCAATTCGGACGAATCCTTCATCTTCGAGAAGAAGCGCAACCTTTACGGGATCAACTTCACGAAAGACGAGATCCAGGCGAGAGGCTACGCTTTTGTCGTCGAAGGGTACATGGACGTCATCGGCCTGTACCAGGGCGGCGTCAGGAACGTCTGCGCGGCGCTGGGAACGGCACTTACGCCCGAACAGGCGGCGCTGCTGAAGCGCTACACGAAGAAGGCTGTCCTTTGTCTCGATTCGGATGAGGCCGGCATCAAGGCAGCCCTGCGGGGCTGCGACGTGCTGCGGGAAGCGGGGCTGGACGTGCGGGTCATGCATGTGGACGACGGCAAGGACCCGGACGAATACATCAAAAAGCACGGGGCGGACGAGTTCCGCGCGCTCATGGAGAAGACGTCCGTCACGGACATCGACTTCAAGATCAATCTGCTGCAGGAGCGCTTCGATCTGTCCGACATCACGCAGCGCGTGCACTTCCTGCGGGAAGCTGCGGCGGTACTGAGGCCTCTTTCGCCGGTCGAGGCGGACCTGTATACGCAGCGGGTCGCGAAGGCTGCGGGCGTTTCGGAAGGAGCGCTTCGCAGGGAGATCGAGCACCCGGACAAAAACGACGAAGCGGCCAGACAGGCAGCCCGCGAACAGGCCTCCAGGGAAAGGGAAGCGCGCGAACAGGCGGAACCGAAGGAAGATCTAAGGATCCCGCCCGGACGCGTGTCGCTGGAGCGCATGCTCATCAAACTGTGCATGCAGAAGAGCGATTTTCTGCCGCAGATCCTTTCCTATGACGAGGCGTTCTGCACGGACGAAGGCTTTCTCATCTCGGAAGTTTTGTCCGGCCTGTATAAGGAACACGCTGAATTCGACGCCGCCACCGTCCGCGAAAAGCTGAGCGGTTCAGCGCTGGCCTATTTCAACGACATCCTGGACACGGTGCTCACGGGCAAGGAAGAAGAAGCCATGGACGACTGCATCGCGCAGCTCGAACGGCAGCACGCCGCTGCGCGCATCCGCCAGATCATGGATATCCTCTCCATCGCGGAAGAAGAGGACGACGAAAAGCTGAATGCTTTGATGCTGGAGCTTACGGAGCTTCGGCGCAAATTCATATAACTTACAAGGGGGATAAAGAATGAACTACGACAGCGAAAGCGAAAAGAAGGCGTACGAGCAGCTGGATCAGATCCTCGAAAAGGCCAAGAAATCCGGCTCCATCACGTTCAGCGAAGTGGACGACGCTTTCTCGGATCTGGACATCTCCCAGACCCAGAAGGACGCTTTCTACGACAAGCTGGAAGAATCCGGCGTGGAGGTGATGGCGCCCATGGCCTCCATGGACGAATTCGACTTCGACGAGCTCGAGCCGGACCCGGAGAGCGAAGCCGAGCTGGAAGAACTCGTGGAAGCCGCCGAAGCCGACGACCTCACCGACATGCCCAAGGGCGTTACGGTGGACGACCCCGTGCGCATGTACCTCAAGGAGATCGGCAAAGTGCCCCTCCTGACGGCGGACGAGGAAATGGATCTGGCGCAGCGGATGGAGCAGGGCGATGAAGAAGCGAAAAAGCGCCTGTGCGAAGCGAACCTCCGCCTCGTCGTCTCCATCGCGAAGCGCTATGTAGGCCGCGGCATGCTGTTCCTGGACCTCATTCAGGAAGGCAATCTCGGCCTCATCAAGGCGGTCGACAAGTTCGACTGGAGAAAGGGCTTCAAGTTCTCGACGTACGCCACCTGGTGGATCCGTCAGTCCATCACCCGGTCCATCGCGGATCAGGCGCGGACGATACGCATTCCGGTGCACATGGTCGAGACGATCAACAAGCAGATCCGGGTGACCCGCCAGCTGCTGCAGGAACTGGGGAGAGACCCGACGCCCGAGGAGATCGCCGAAGAGATGGAGATCCCCGTCGAAAAGGTCCGCGAGATCTCGAAGATCGCGCAGGAACCCGTTTCGCTGGAAACGCCCATCGGCGAAGAGGAAGATTCGCACCTGGGAGACTTTATCCCCGACGAGGACGTGCCTTCCCCCGCGGATGCCGCGGCATTCTCCATGCTGAAGGAACAGCTCGATGAAGTGCTGTCCACGCTTACCGAACGGGAGCAGGAAGTCCTTCGCCTGCGCTTCGGGCTCGATGACGGTCGCCAGCGCACGCTGGAGGAAGTGGGGCAGATGTTCAAGGTCACCCGCGAACGCATCCGCCAGATCGAAGCGAAGGCGCTGCGCAAACTGCGCCATCCCAACCGCAGCAAGAGGCTGAGGGATTATCTTGAATAGTTCCCTGCGCCTTTCGCCGAGGCTTTCACTGCTGGCGAGCCTTGTCCTGAAAGGCGGCACGCTGGCCGACATCGGAACGGATCACGGCTATCTGCCGCTGTACTGTCTGCAGGAGGACATTGCATCTTTCGCCGTTTTTTCCGATGTGAAGGAAGGGCCTCTGCAGCGCGCCCGGCAGCTGATGGAAGGGTCAGGCGTTCCCGCAGAGCGGTACAGCCTGCGCCTGGGTAGCGGGCTCGAAACGCTGAAAGCCGGTGAAGCCGACACGGTCGTCATCGCGGGCATGGGCGGAGAGCTCATCGCGCGCATCCTTTCGGAGAGTCCCGAGATCCTTTCCCGCATCAAGAGGCTCGTTCTGCAGCCGCGCACCAGGAGCGGCGTTCTGCGCAGCTGGCTGTGGGAGAACGGCTGGGCCGTCGAAGAGGAACACCTCGTTTGGGAAAAGGACCGGATCTGCGAGGTGTTCACCGCAAGGCCCGGCGCGCAGGAGCCTTACCGCTACCCGGACGTTCCGGCCTGCGAAGATGCTCTGATGCTCGAATACTTGGATAGGGAAATAGTTAACATAAATATTATTACAGAAAACCTTTCTCACTCCGAACATTCCCGGAATGCCGGGAAGATCAGCTTTCTGAAGGAAAAAGGCGCCTATCTTGAGGGCAAAAGGAACTCGCTATGGACAAAAGTGTACTCCTGAACGTACTGGACGGGATCGCTCCCTTATCTCTCGCGGAAGACTGGGACAACAGCGGCATGCAGATCGACTGCGGCGGCAAGGAGGTTTCGCGCATCCTGATCGCCCTGGAGATCACGAACCGGGTCATCGACGAAGCGGTGCGGGAACACTGCGATTTCATCGTATGCCACCATCCGCTTCTGTTCGTGCCCGTCAGGCGCATCGCCCCGGATTTTACGGTAGGAAACCATATTCTGAGGCTCATCAAAGAGGGCATCAGCGTCTATGCCTCCCACACATGCTTTGATAAAGCGCCGGGCGGCAACAACGACTACCTGATGAAGGAGCTCGGATGCAGCTTTCCGGAGGATCTGGCCGGCGGCATCGCACGCATCGGGCGGCTGGACAAGCCTGTCTCCTTCGATGAATTCATCTCGGAAGTCAACGCTGCCTGCGGCTACGAAGGCCTGAAGATCCAGGGAGAATCGGACCGGGAGATCCGCACGTTCGCCGTGTGCACCGGCGCGGGCGGGGAGTATCTGTACGACGCGTACCGGCAGGGCGTGGATGCGTATGTCTCCGGCGACGTCAAGCACCACGATGCGCAGGCGGCCAGGGATCTGGGGATATGCCTCATCGACGCGGGCCATTACGGCACGGAATGGCAGTTCGTCCCCAACATGGCCTCGCAATTGCGCGCCGATGGGCGGATCACCGCGGAGATCGTGAGATCCGAATCCATGCGGAATCCGTTCGATTACACGCTTTAAACTTTATAAAAGCCATGAGCAGCCCATGCGGTCGCGGGCTCTGCCGGAAGGCAGGGCGTGAGGAAAGTCCGGGCTCCATAGGGCAAGGATGACAGCTAACGGCTGCCGGGGGTGACCCCAGGGAAAGTGCAACAGAAAACAACCGCCTGCTTCGGCAGGCAAGGGTGAAAAGGCGAGGTAAGAGCTCACCGGGCTCCTGGCAACAGGGGTCGTCCGTGTAAACCCCATCCGGAGCAAGACCAGACAGGGAGGCAGGTGCCGCGAGGCAAACCGCCTGAAAGGGGGCTGCCCGCCCCTTCCCGGGAGGTAGGTCGCTGGAGGCCTTTGGCGACAGAGGTCCTAGAAAGATGATCGCTTAATACAGAACCCGGCTTACAGGCTGCTCATGATTTTTTGCAAGAGTCCGCAAGGGCTCTTTTTTCGTGAATTTCAACAGTTTCAGGCTGTTTTATGTATAAAATGAACATAAAAATCTCAAAAAATCCAAAATGTCCACCGTTTTTTTGTTGAATTATAATCGTGATAGTTCTATAATTTCAGTGGAACTTAAAGTTTTATTTTGCTGATTTTGTTTAACTAGTTAAGGAAGGAGACAACAATGAGCAAAGAACATGCGATGCGTACGAGACTGATCCATGGTGATAAGCACGAGATGAACCCCTTCGGTTCTCTGCAGATGCCTATTTTCCAGACCTCTACCTATCAGTTCGAGAGCACCAAGCAGGGTGCAGACAGATTCGCCGGTAAAGAACCCGGCTATATTTATGCCCGCCTGGGCAGCCCCTCCACGACGCAGATCGAGGAGAAGCTGGCTATCCTGGAAGGCACTGAATGCGCCGTCGCAACATCTTCCGGTATGGGCGCCATCTCTTCCGCCACGCTGCCTTTCCTGCAGAAGGGTGACAGACTGGTCGCCGATAAAGCTCTGTACGGCTGTACGTTCGAACTCTTCTCCAAGCAGCTCCCGCTCTGGGGCGTGGATGTAGAGTTCATCGATTTTGCCGACCTCTCCGCTGTCCGCAAGGCTCTGCGCAAGAAGACGAAGATGACCTACTGCGAGACCATCGCGAATCCGACCATGAAGGTCGTCGATCTGAAAAAGATCGCCGAGATCGCCCATGAAAAGAACCCCGACTGCATCGTCGTCGTGGACAACACCTTCGCGACCGGCCTCATCTGCAGACCGCACGATCTGGGCGCCGACATCGTCGTACACTCCGCCACCAAGTACCTGAACGGCCATGGCGACATCATTGCGGGCTTCGTCTGCTGCGACAGCAATTTCTATCCGGCAGTCCTCACCAACGGCCTGAAGAACATCACCGGTTCCGTTCCCGCCCCGCTGAACGCCTTCCTGCTGAACAGAGGCCTGAAGACCCTGCCGCTCAGAATGAAGGCTCACTCTGAGAACGCCATGAAGGTCGCTGCCTGGCTGGAAGCCAATCCGGACATCGAAGCCGTGTACTATCCCGGCCTGAAGTCCCATCCGCAGTATAAGACCGCCAAGAAGGAACTGGCCATGTTCGGCGGCATGATCGCCTTCGAGCCCAAGACCGCCAAGATCGCCGAGAAGATGATGAACAACGTCAAGCTCTGCACGCTGGCCGTATCCCTGGGCGACTGCGAGACGCTCATCGAGCATCCGGGCAGCATGACCCACAGCACCTACACCGAAGAAGAGATGATCAACGCCGGCTTCACCAAGAAGCTCATCCGCCTCTCCGTCGGTCTGGAAGATGCGGACGACATCATCGCCGACCTCGATCAGGCGCTGAAGGCTGCCATCAAGAAGTAATTTATCACTGAAAACCGGAGGTTTTACATGAAAGGTTTAACTGAGATCAGATGGCATGGCCGCGGCGGACAGGGTGCCAAAACGGCTGCGCTGCTTCTGGCGGACGTTTGCTTTTCCACCGGTGCCGAAGTGCAGGGTTTCCCCGAGTACGGCCCCGAGAGAATGGGCGCGCCGATCACCGCTTATAACAGGATCAGCGACAAGCCCATCCGGGTCCACTCCAACATCTACGACCCCGATTACGTCGTGGTCGTAGATGAGACCCTCATCGAGGACATCGATGTGACGGCAGGTCTGAAGGAAGAAGGCGCCATCATTATCAACACGGCGAAGAGCCCCGAAGAGATCCGTCCTCTGCTCAGAGGTTACAAGGGAAGAGTCTGCACGATCGACGCCCGCAAGGTGTCCATTGCTACGCTGGGCAAGTATTTCCCCAACTCCCCGATGCTCGCGGCTACCCTGAAGGTCACCGGCCTGATGGACATCGACGCGTTCCTGAAGGAAATGGAGACTTCCTATGCTCATAAGTTCGCCACGAAGCCCGAGGTCATCAAGGGCAACATGGATGCTCTGAAGATGGCTTTAGAGGAGGTGCGCGGATAATGAAGACAGACATTACGAAACAGGGTCTCGACGTCAAGTGGAAGGATATGACCACCGGCGCCAGCATCGTATGCGCAGGCGGCGCTGTCCAGTTCATGACAGGCGAATGGAGAGTCGACACTCCGAAGTTTATCGAAGAAAAGTGCAAGCAGTGCCTGCTGTGCGCCCCGGTCTGCCCTGACAGCTGCATTCCCGTAAAGGACGGCAAGAGAGGCGATTTCGACTTTGACCACTGCAAGGGCTGCGGCATCTGCGCCAAGGT
>JAIKZT010000006.1 GCA_024682015.1 Clostridia bacterium | reverse complement strand
GTGGTCCTGCCGATCCGCAGTTTTGACGCGCCCGTGGTCAGCCTGGAAGGCGCGGAGGCGCAGGTCGCCTTCGGCACGTGGCGCACGCGGCTGCTGCGTTCCCCGGACTGGCTCGCGGACCGCATCCCCATCGTGAAGGAGACGCCGATCGCGCTGTCCGCCTACACGAACGCCGGAACCTTCGACAAGACGCAGCTGGAACTGGCCATCCCGCAGGAAGCGGACGCGTGCACGTTCGAGCTGCTGCGTCCCTACGACGCGACGAGCCCGTTCGTGGCCGACGGCACCTATGAGGACTGGCAAAGCTATGCCTTTACGGGAAACGGAGACTACTGCCTTACGGTCCGCCTCCACTACGATGAGGACGAGGCCTATGACGCGGCGGACTTCAGTTATCAGTTCAATTTCACGATAGCCGTGAAGCCGGAGGTCTCGTTCAGCACGGACAGAGCCGTGCAGGGCGATATTATAAGGGTCACCGTGGACATGGGTTTTGAGACGGACCTGCCCGCCATCGAGAGCGCGCTGGGCGCGGCCGCCTTCATCCCCGCCGGGGAGAACCGCTACGAGGCCTACGTGCCCGTGGGGTACAACCAGGAGCCGTCCGCGCAGGACATCACCGTGAGCGTGGGCGGGGAGACATACACGGATCACGTCGTCGTGACCCCGGCCAACTTCGAAGTCGAACGCTTCGACATGCCGGTCGAGACGATCAACGCCACGATGAACGTGCCGGGCGCCGGGGCGGATTACCAGGAGAAGGTGCAGGTGCTGGCGGAAGAGCGCTTTACGGAGTATGAAAAACTCTGGGAAGGGCGGTTCATCCAGCCGGTGGAAGGGCGCATCACGAGCTCGTTCGGCCTGTACCGCTACATCAACGGGGCGACGACGCCTTCGCGCCACCAGGGCATCGACATCGCGGTGCCCACCGGAACGCCCGTGCCGGCTTCGAACCGCGGGCGCGTCGTGCAGGCGGATTTCGTCATCATGACGGGTAACACGGTTGTGATCGAGCACGGCGGCGGGCTGAAGACGTACTACTACCACATGAGCGAGATCGACTGCGCAGTCGGCGACATGGTGGAGCAGGGCGACATCATCGGCCTCGTGGGCTCGACGGGCTATTCGACGGGCGCCCACCTGCATTTCGAGGTGCGCATCGACAACCGCAGCGTCTCACCCTGGCCCCTCATCGACGGCACCAGCCCCATCTACGGAGATTGAGTCAGGGGACGTTTCTCCTGACTCAGTTTTGAGACATGGGGACGGTTCCTTGTCCCATTTTGAAACGCTGGGACGGATGGTCCGCAGCCATTTGAGAATGTTTTGTTAAACGGAGAAATTAAAATGGGTCTTTTCAGCGCAATGGCGGCGCCGGATATCAACGAAGGCGTCGCGGAATACAGCAAAACGAAAGGCGCCGTCCTCATAGACGTGCGTGAACCGGACGAATTTGCGAAGGGTCACATTCCCGGAGCGGTCAACCTGCCGCTGCAGCAGTTCATGAAGATCACCGAGCTCGTGCCGGACAAGGACACGCCCATCTTCGCGTACTGCCTGGTCGGCGGCCGCACGAAGCGCGCCTGCACGGGCTTCACGAAGCTCGGCTACACGAACGTGCACAACATCGGCGGCATCAACGGCTACAAGGGCAAGCTGGATAAACCGTCCGCCTGGTAGCCGCGAGAGCCAAGGTGAGTCAGCGGAAACGTCCCCTGACTCAAAATGCGATTTCAATGACACTACGCCTGACTGATCGATTTTTAACTTCCTCTGCACGTGCCGAGTGGATCATGAACGCAGAATACTATAAGCGCGAAAGAAGATCGGACGAAAACCTGACAGGGAGACAGGGATCATGGCAGAGGAAAAACGTTTTACCAGAGCGACGTGGCAGATCATGGAGCAGATCCTCGAGGTGGATAATCTCGAAGACGCTCTCGCCGGGAGCCTGGAGATCATCGTCGAGACGCTATGCAGCGAGGCTGGGGCGATCTGGTTTCTGGATACGAAGACCGATCGCCTGAGCCCGCTGTTTCATATTGGCCCGGTGGGTATTTCCAATATCACCGTGGAAAACGGCCTTGGCATCGAGGGCGTGGTCACGAAGACGGGCAAGTCCATCATGATGAACATCGTAGGCGGCATGGATTTTCTGACGGACGGGCAGCTGCTCATCGAGGGGAAGGACTTTTCTCACCCCTCGGAGGCGGAGCTCACGAAGTTCCGGCGGGAGTATGTGGGGTTCATCTTTCAGGCATACAACCTCATGCCGAATCTGACGGCGCTCGAAAACGTGGAGTTCATCGCCGAGCTCGTGGATGACCCCATGTCCTCGGAGGAGGCCATCGCCAAGGTAAAGCTGTCCGAGCGCGCGAACAACTACCCCGGCCAGATGTCCGGCGGCCAGCAGCAGCGCGTGTCCATAGCCCGGGCCATCGTGAAAAGGCCTAAGCTCATCCTGGCCGATGAGCCGACGGCGGCGCTGGATTACACCACCAGCATCGAGGTCCTGTCGGTCATCGAGGACATCGTGAGAAATCAGGGCACGACGGTGATGATGGTCACGCACAACGTGGAGATCGCAAAGATGGCCGACCGCGTCGTCAAGGTCCGCAACGGCCGGATCGCCAGCATCAAAAAAAAATATGCATCCGCTGCACGCGGAAGAACTTGTGTGGTGACCGATGATGAAGAGGACTCAGTTAAAGGACGCCCTGCGGAACATTGGAAAGCAGAAGGTGTCATGGCTGGCCATCGTGGTCATTGCCCTGCTGTCGGTCATGGCGTACCTTGGCATTAACTTTGCCTCCTGCGGCATCGCCCAAAACGGCAACAGATTTTATGATGCGACGCATTTCCGCGATGCGGAGGTCATCTCGACGCTCCTCGTTTCGCCGGACGACCTGGCCGCGCTTCTGGCTGTGGAGGGCGTCTCGGACGCGGAGGACGTGTATCAGACCGCCGGCAAGGTCGAAAACGGCGGCCTGCGGTCCAATGTGGACGTGGTCTCGCTGACAGAGCGCATCAGCACCCCGCTGCTCTTGGAGGGGCGCCTGCCGGAGACGGAAAGCGAGTGCGCCGTAGACCAGGCCATCTTGGAGGCGCTGGACGCGCAGTTTGACGAGATCACCAGATACGATGTGCAGATCCGGTTCGATCCCGACGTATCCGCGGCGGCGGAAAGCGAGCTGGAAGAGCTCCTGACAGCCGCCGGAACCGATTGGGCCCCGGCCCACATGTCCACGCATACCTTCAGCGTTGACGGCAAACTCATGAGCGCCAGTCTGATCGCCGGGGATCTCGAAGCCATCGACCGGTTCTTTGTCCGGCTTGACCCGCAGAAGGACAGGCAGCTGCCCGCAGCGGGAGAGGGCATTTGGATCGGACAGCGGGTCTGGGAGCTGAACGGCGTTTCCGCCGGAGATACGATCACGTTCTATGACGGCGAAATGAAGCCCTACGAACTCCCGGTGGCAGGCGTATTTCGCATTTACGCGGGTCAGGAGATGATCCTGTCGGCGGATCAATATGAGACATATTTTGGACAACGGCTGGAATACAACACGTTCTACCTGCGGCTGAACGGCGCGGACATGTCCTCGCTCAAAGAGGCGGTCCAGGCGATCGACGGCGTGGAGGAGATCGCTGAGGTCGCCGAGACGCGCGCTTTGTATCAGAGCCTTGCCTCCGTGCTCAACCTGATCGCGCTCATGTTCGTCGGCATCGCGGGGATGATGGCCTATTTCATCCTGCTGAATCTGGTGAACATGTACATCAACCAGAAGAAGCGCGAGCTCACGATCATGCGCGTGAACGGTTTCACCATCCGGGAAGTCGACAATTATGTCCTCCGGGAGATGGTCGTTTCTACGGCGCTTGGCATCGCTTTGGGGCTCGGCGCGGGGACGCTTCTCGGCTACCGGGTGATCCTGCTGCTGGAGGGGACTACTGTCCGGTTCATGCGGGGCATCCAGTGGGAGGCGTGGCTGTTTGCGGCTCTCATCACGGTCGTGTTTGCTGCCGTGGTCAACGCAGCGGCTTTGCGGAAGGTGAAATACCTTAAGCTCACGGACGTAGCCTGAAATGCCCCAATCGCCTGACATTGCCAGGGTCACATAGGCCCTTGCATTGCCGGAACGACCTTTGGCGGGCGATTATCCCGGAGCACTTGCTGAACATTCAGCTCATCCGTGATGAAATGCTTAACGACCGATCGCGCTCTACTTTTGAGTGGTGTCCATATCCATGCGGTTTTCGTATAATAGGGGCAGAGGAGGAAGACCGGCGGCTTTTGGCTGGCTCTTAAAACGATGGATCAGCAAAAGATCGGGCAATTCATAGCAGAACGGCGGAGGGAGCGCGGCCTGACCCAGGCTCAATTGGCGGAACAGCTTGGCGTAACGGACAAGTCCGTATCCAAGTGGGAACGAGGCGTTTGCCTGCCGGATGCGTCGAATTACCAGCCGCTGTGCGAGGCGCTGGGCATGACCATCAGCGAGTTTTTCGCGGGCGAGCGCATCGCATCCCCCGCTGACCCGGCCATCGCGGAAGCCGCGGCGGTATCGCTGGCAGAGACGAGCGACGCGCGG
>JAIKZT010000266.1 GCA_024682015.1 Clostridia bacterium | reverse complement strand
ACTTTACTGAAGGCCTTGCCAGGCTGGCAAAGCATGATGCGTCCTCACAGGTCTCTTACATTGATACCTTGAAGGCATTTCTGGACAATAACTCTTCCGTCGCCGAGACCGCCAGAGAGCTGCATCTTCACCGGTCAACCCTGATCGACCGTATCGAAAGGATCAAACAGATGATCGGATCCGATCTGACTGACCCCGGAGAACGCTTAAAACTGCAGATGATCCTGTACGCGAACGCCGGCGAAGAATAGCTGCGTTATTCCGCGCCAGCCCTCACAAATACTGATATCATTGTGTTTTGCGCCGTTTTTGTTATGTTTACAGTATCTGAGAAAAGGAGTCACAACAAAAGAGGGCGCCGGCGCCCTCTTCCTTTCGCTGTTTTTCAGTTGTTCACCAGCTGCCGCTGCCGCTGTGGCTGGACGGGTTGATGGTTTGGCTGCCGCTGATCCTGCGGGCCGTTCTGGTCCTGCCGCTGGTTCGGCTGGTTCTGAGCCTGCGGGTTCTGCGCCTGGTTCTGACGCTGGACGCACTGGCTCTGCGGATTGCGCAGCGAGTACATCTCCAGCGAGATGATGGAACCCGTCCGGTCGAGGCTCAGATCCTTGTCGATCTTTCTGCGGTAATCCGCGTCCGAACTGTATCTGTCCGCGAACTTGAGGAAAGCAGGATCGTTCAGCACGTTTTCTTTGGCTTCCCGGAAAGCCTTGGCATCGATCTTGAGGCCAGCGTCCGGGTTGACCGCCAGTTCGCGCGCCGTAAAGATCGACGCCAGATTGTCCGCGGCCATGTGCTGGTTCAGCGGGCCGCCCTGCGTGATGTTGCGCAGCGACCGGTTGATGATCCACTGCGAGGTGCCGACCACGTGCTGGTTGGCGCCGATCTCCAGCTGCTTGCGGAGAGATGCCATCTCTCCGCGGGCGGCGAGCTCGCGGAAGACCCCGCGCTCGAATCCGCTCGAGATCACGCGGCGGAAGGCGGATCCCTTCTCCAGAAGCCGCGATTTTTCCTTTTCGAGCTCGGCCGGGGTGATCAGCGCGTTCGGGTCGCCCTTGGACAGGGTATGCGATGCCAGGACCGCCGCGCAGGCCTCTTCGGAGAACCCGAGGCGCATCTGACGCTTCGCCTCCTGGCGGATCTCCCTGGGTCATGTCCCGCAGATCTTTCCTGACAGACATGCGGGTCCCGTCCTACAGGTTCTTTTCGATCGTCAGAATGTTTTTCCCGTTAACATACTCGTAGCTGACGTTATCCATCGTCTCCTTTACGAGAAGGATGCCCAGCCCGCCGTCGCGGCCTAAAAGCGCATCCTCGGAAATGTCCGCGTCCTCCCTGCCGAGAGGATCGAAAGGCTTTCCGCCGTCGAGGAACTGGATGATGACGCGCAGCGGATCCTGCAGCACCTCGCAGCGCACTTCAGCCAGTCCGATGGACGGGTCGTACGCGTAACTGGAGATGTTCACGAAGATCTCCTCCACCGCCAGGCGGATCTGCATCAGCGTGCGGTGATCCTTGCAGCCGCAGTTCTCGAGGCGGCTCAGGACGAAACTGTTGACGATGCCGAGATTGCGCACCTCGGCGTTGATGGTAAGGCTCTCCATAGCGCAAGTCCCCCTTCGGATCAGATGAATTTAAACAGACGCGTAAAACCGGTGACTTCCAATACTTCCATGATGGCTTTGTCCACGTTCTTCGCCTGCAGCGTGCCTCCCTTGCGGCGCATCTCCATATGGCCGTGTTGATCCCGATCAGCACCCAGGCGCGGCGGTAATCCTTCGTTTCGTCGATGATGAAGAAGAACAGCATGAGGATGAGCGGCCGTATCGTGTATCCGGCGATGGCCGCCAGGGTCCGCGAGGAGGAAGTGCCGCCGTACAGCAGCATGCGCCACTCCGACCAGTTCTGCCAGATGAGGCAGCAGACGATGCCGACGATGATCATCATGATGATGCGGTGCGTCCGGCGGATATAGGGATCAACGAGTACGGCAAACACGAGCCCCACCAGCTGCAGCAGCAGCGGGAGCAGGATCAGGAAATTCATGCCGTACTCATCGTTCTTGGCGGGGTCACCCCTCTTCGTTATGCCTCTTCGCTACGGTTCGTAGACGAACGTCTCTTCCAGCAGCGGGTCTTCGTCCCAGTGGACCCTGTCGGACACCGTCATCTTGAATTCGATCTTCTCCGCCTCTTCGATGTCGTTGTTTTCGAAATCATCCTTGTCGAAGGCGATGTGCGCGAGCGTCTGCTGGCCGGGGAGAAGCTCCGCGCTGAAGTAGCAGGAGACCATGCAGTCGTTGACGGACGTATCGTCCCAGCTGACGCCGATGAATCGATCCGACTTGTTGCGGACGTACCCGCGCAGCAGCAGGCCGTAGAAATCGTCCTCCTCCTCACCGAGGATGACGAACTCCAGGATGTCGTCGTCTACCAGCACGTCGTGCTTGCCGTAATCGGGCGCATCGGGAATGAGGACCTGCGCTTCGGACAGGCCGGTCGGATAGATCGTGAACGTATCTTCCAGCAGGTATTCGTCGTTCCACCAACCGTCCTCGTCGTAGAGCTGCACGGACAGTTCCATCTTGTCCGGGGTCTCGATGCCCAGATCTTCCATCGTCGAGTCGTAGATGCCGAGCTCCGCCGTGGAGCTCTTGCCCGGCGCAACCTCTTCGTTGAGCCAGCCGCTGACCACCCAGCCGTTGACCGTGACGGAATAGACGTTGAACGTGAGGGACTTGTCCGCAGTCTTGTTATCGCAGAGGACCTTGAACGACGTGCTGCCCCATTCGTCGATGCCGCCGGAAACGACGGTCATGCGGCCGTACTCGTTGTCAAACAGGACTTCGTTTTCGATCGGGAAATCGATGGGGTCGGCGGAACTGGACCAGCCCTCGTCCTCGAAGGATCCGGAGAACGCCTCGGAGAAGTCGTCGATGCCCTTTTCAAGGTTGCCCGTCAGGACGACGGCGATGCGCTCGGGCACTTCCGCGATCTTCCACTCCTTATCGGCCTTCTTCAGGTCGAACACGAAGCTCTCCTGGCCGCGCGCCGGCGTTGACCCGGCGATCTTCTCCTCGATGATGCCGTTCAGCACGGCTTCGTAGTCCGTATCCTCGCTGCCGGTGAACATGGTCGCAAACAGTTTCGTGAAATACTCCATGAAGATCTCCTGCGTGAGCGGCGCGAGATCCGTATATTCCATGTTGACCGCCACCGTGGCCGCATCGCCGTTGACGCTTGTGTTCACGATATTGTATGCGATGTCGCCCGCAGCAGCCTTCATGTGATCGTACAGGCTGCCGATCTCGCCGAGATCTCCTTCCATCAGGTCGCCCTCTTCGAACGTCTGCCCGTCCAGACACGCCTGCATGGCCTCGAAATCGTAGGCCTGCATTCCCTCGATAAACGCTTTGACGGTATCCTCCGGCTTAGGGCCGCCCGTGCAGCCCGCCAGGCCGAGAACCAGTGCCAGCGCCAGCAACAACGCAATAATCTTTTTCATATATGCCTCCAGTCTTCCAGATACACAATTCTTGATACGAATTATACATTAAATGGTTGCGCTTGTCCACACGCCCGCCTACTGAGACACGGGGACGGTTCCTTGTCCCACCGGGAGACCATCGTTTGATTTGCCCCATCAAAGATGACAAGCAGAACATCCATGCATTTTGGCCAGGCGCAAATGCAGTACTTACGGATGAGAGTCGCGCCTCATTCACCATGCATTTCCCTTATGCAAGGTCTCCGGCTGATTACGGCAGTTTCAGCCAGAAGCTGTCCACCAGGCCCGCTTCGTTTACGGCATAACTGCCGTAAACGCTCATGTTCCCGGACGATCCGTAGTTATCCAGCAGCACGCGGAAATTGTAATATCCGTCCTCCGAGCCGGGATCGATGGACACGGAGCCGCAGCGCCAAGTACCGCCGGCCTGCCTGCATTTGTATTCCAACCGGTACAGGTACCGGTTCGCAATGACCGCCGACATGCCTCTCTCCGTCAGGTAGGGTTCGATCCCTTCGTACAGTGCAAAGAAGGAGGAGGCGCTATCCGAAGCATTGCCATACACGCCGTCCGGCGCGTCTTCATTCACAAAGTCAGCACGGCCGTCCTTATTGAGCGCAAAGAACTCCAGCAGAAATGCAAGCCCGGGAAACCCGCCCTCCGGATCCGTGTAGCTTCGGCAAGTCTGCAGCAGCGCGGCGCAGGCCATCGCATCGCTGAAGCGGTAGCTGCCTTTTTTCGGCCACACGTCCCCCGCCTGCTGCGGCACGAAGTGACCCTCCTCATCCACAATGACATCCGACGCCGCCTGCTCCGAGCCCATCCATATTCCGTACATCGTCGTCCGCCACGTGTTCCGCACGACAGGACTCGTAAACTGCACCGTCGTTTCGCGCAGCTGCTCCAGGAACGGCTCGGCGGCCTCCTTTGGCAGGGTCACGAAGATCGCAGCCATATCCGGTCCAACTCCGTAACGCATGATCTGCACCGTTTCCGGCACGCCCTTGCTGCCCCATGCGACACGCAGGGCAGACCAGGGCCACAGAAACATGCCCGCGATCGTTGCCGTGATGATCAGCGCCAGCACTATCAGAATCTTAAGGCTTCTTGCCATCGAGTCCCCTTTCCGCTCGTCAACGACCCTTTAACCTCGTTATCCAAACCTACTTTCAAACGCTGTTTTAGCCTTTGAAAGATCCCGAACCACTTCAGAATTTTCAAAGGTCTCACGCCGGCTCGCTGCGAACCCGCCGGACGCGGAGGATCTTGAAACGCCGCATGTCAGAATGTATCCCTGGCGCCGCTTTTAAAGCTTCGCTTCATTTCCGGCACGCGGAACGCAGTATCCCTGAAATGCCTCGTATTATATAATTATCATAAAAGCGATGCCCGGACAACCTTGGCTGAACACAAAGACATCCCGCACGAGGATCGTCTTTCAAAAAATCGTGCACATAGAGAAAATTGTTGTTGACAAACATCCCGGAATCGTGGATAATATTTTCTGCAGTTGCAAAACTGCACGTGTGGCGGGATAGCTCAGTTGGCTAGAGCACTCGGTTCATACCCGTGGTGTCGAGGGTTCGAATCCCCCTCCCGCTACCATTTTTATTTGCGGTGGGTGTCGTCAAGCGGTTAAGACCCTGGGTTGTGGCTCCAGTATAC
>JAIKZT010000148.1 GCA_024682015.1 Clostridia bacterium | reverse complement strand
CCAGTTCTTCCGCATGATACTCTTCAGGGAACGTGACTTCCACGTCCTTGGCGTCGCCGGCCTTGCAGCCTACGAGCTGATCTTCAAAGCCCGGGATGAACTGGTTGCTGCCCAGCACGAGCGTCTGGTTCTCGGCGGTGCCGCCTTCGAACTGCTTATCCTCGCACCAGCCTTCATAATCCAGAACGACGGTATCGCCGTTCTCGGCAGCCTTGTCCACGGTGACGAGGCGGGCGTTTCTCTGCTGCATGGACTTCAGTTCGCCTTCGACATCCTCTTCCTTGAGCTCGTGGCGGGTCACCTCGACTTCGACACCCTTGTAGTCCTTGACGACGACTTCGGGAGCGACGGTAACGGTGACGGACACTTCGAAGCCCTTGCCCTTCTCGAGCTTATCCTCGCCGAAGGACAGATCGGGGCGGTCGACGGGCTCCAGGCCGAGCTGGTCGAGGGCTGCGGGATAACCGTCCGCCAGACAGTTGTCGATGGCGTCCTCGAAGAAGATGCCTTCGCCGTATCTCTTTTCGATGACACTGCGGGGCGCCTTGCCCTTGCGGAAGCCCGGAACCTCGATCTTGCCGCGCTGGGCCTTATATGCCTTATCCAGGGCCGCGTCGAATTCTTCGGCGCTGAAAGCCATGGTAAACTTTGCTACGTTGTTTTCTCTGCTCACTAATACAGCGTTCATACATATCCTCCTTATTTCGCCTTATACCAAGGCAATATAGAATTATAACAAATAATCCGCCATAATGGAACCACTATTTTTTATGTTGCTTTTTTTGAGCGGTTTTGTTAAGATGTTGCGCGTGCTGTTTGCACAGGAGGACAACATGGAACTCGAAATGAAATACGCCCTTCCGGAAAAGGAAACGGGCGATGCCATATGGGAGGATGAGCTCATCCAGCGATACGCGGATCCTGCCTCCATGGAAAAGATCGTGATGAAGGCCGTCTACTTCGATACGGAGGACGGCAGGCTTTCGAAGAACAACATGGCCGTACGGGTGCGGAGCGAGGGAGGCAGCGTCTTTGCCACGCTCAAGTGGAACGGCAGCGTTTCCAACGGTTTTCACGAACGCGAGGAAGTGAACGTGCCGGCTGCCGCGGAGCACTTCATCAGCTCGCCCAAGGAGCTGTTCTCCGTCTGCGAGGACGGGCGCGTGCTGCTGGACCTCATCGGGGATGAGCCTCTCATCAACCTGCTGGAGATGCGCTACCTGCGCAGCCGCTGCCGTCTCTCCTACGGCGCATCCATCATGGAACTGGCCATCGACACCGGCTCCATCATCACGGACAAGGGCGAGGTGCCCATCCTCGAACTTGAGCTCGAGCTCTACGCGGGCGACCCCAAGGACATCCGCGACCTCGGCGCCCGCCTGCAGGAAAAATACGCTCTCGTCCCGGAAGACCGCAGCAAACTCGCGCGCGGCCTGTCGCTGCTCCGCAGCTGAACTGAGACACGGGGACGGTTCCTTGTCCCAAATGAGACATGGGGACGGTTCCTTGTCCCACTTATAGCCTAAAGAATGTTGAAAAAGACCGGTTCGCACCGCTTTCTATCAAGAAACGGGCAAACCGGTCTTTATTTTGTTTAAAGTTGAGGTTAACTCAAGTTTGCGGGATCTTCTGCAGCCCCATCTTAGCCAAGCGGGACAAGGAACCGTCCCCGTGTCTCAAGTCAGCGGGAGTCCCTCCAGACCTGCCTTAGCCAAGTGGGACAAGGAACCGTCCCCATGTCTCATTATTTCAGGAAGGCGTCCAGAGCCGTGACGAACGCCGCCAGTTCGGCGCGGGTCGTGGTCTCGCGGGGTGCCAGCGCGACGATCCCTCTGTTTGCGCCGCGGCCTGCCATCAGGCCCTTGCCGAGCAGCCAGGCCAGCGCGTCCTTCGCGTAATCGGAAGGTGCGGGCGTGTCGTGAAACGCCTCGAGCAGGGCGAGATCGGGCTCCCCGTCCGCCTTGAGGATGGACCGCAGGTAAGCGTAGGTCATGACGGCCATCTGCTCGCGCGTGATCGCGTCTTCTTCGTGCATCTTACCGTCGTAGTAACCGGCCATAACGCCCTTCTCCACTGCCCAGGCAACGGCCTTGGCGTACCAGGCGGAAGACTCGGCCTTCACATCCGGGGAGCCTGCCATGTTGTACAGGACCTGCGCGAACTGGGCGCGGGTCACCGCTTCCTCGCCGCGGAATTCGTACTGCTTCGCGCCGTTATCGGCGGTCCCCGCGGCATAGCCCGTCATCAGGCCGAGCTCGGCTGCCTTCTCCGCATATGGCGCATACCAGGCCGTATTCTTCACGTCGATGAAGACGCTCTTTTCTTTGCCTTCGGCAGGCTCACCCATCCCGGCGTTGCTCGCCGCATCCGGATCCTGCATCCAGTCTTCCGTGAAGTAGAACAGGATCTTGTCGCCGTCCTGCAGTGCGCAGTCGCCCATGCCGACCGTGGGCAGCTTGCCGTTGACCTTGTACAGCCAGCCGGAATTCGGGCCGGCGTCGAGTTCGCCCAGCGTTCTGCCGTTATAGGTCAGCGTGTAGATGTAATCTCCATTTTTGGTCTTATAACTGATGCTGTTATCGTCCAGCGCCTTTACGACAGCCTTGTAAGCCGTCGCGCCGCTGCCGGAGATGCTCGCCCTGTAATCTTCAAGCCAGTAACTGTCGTCCGCCTTGATGGAGACGGTCACGTGGATCCTGGATCCGGAAGGTTCGCCGGGTTCGTCCGAAGGTCCGGTCTCGCCAGCCTTGGCGGGCTTCAGCGGGCTGACCCCGCTGTAATCGTAGACGTTCTTCAAGCCGCCCGCGACCGCCAGCAGCGCGCGGAAGCCCTGCTCGGTGGAGGAGGTGTTCAGGGTCTTGTCGTCCTGATAGCCAAAACCTGTATTATCCTCGAGCGCGTAGACGAGCAGCGCGTCCAGAGCGGATCCGCCTCCCTTGACGAAGCGTTCGTCGGCCGCCGGATCCACGCCGCAGGCTGCGAGGCCGATCACGACGATGGCCTGCGTATTCGCGTCCGCGCCGTAGCCCCAGGCGTCGAAGCTGCCGTCGTCCTTCTGCATGGAGGACAGGTAATCCACCGCCTTTTCGATGGCGGCCGATACATCCGCATTATCCTTGTAGAACGCGAGGCCCGCGAGCATGTTCGCAGTGGCGTCGACCGTCGCGCCAAAGGCTTCCCAGGAGCCGTCTTCCGCCTGCGCGTTCAGGACTGCCGTGAGCAGCGCATCCCTGGCTGGCAGCTCGCCGTAATCGCCCTGCGCGAACGCAGCCAGCGCATACGGCGCGTTCCAGGCGTTCGGGCTCAGTTGCGCCTTCGAAAGGACTGCGGCCAGATCCTGCGGGTCGCTGCTGCCTGCCGCATAGACCTGCTGCGGGTCGTAGCCGTTTGCCTGCAGCGCGAGGATGGCCTTCGCGAGGTCTGTGTCGGAAGCTTTCTCATCAGCAGCCTTATCCGCCGCATTGTTGATGAGCGCCTGCTTTGCCGCATCGCTCAGCTTGCTCTCCGCGTCGGGCTTTACGATCGCGTAGGCGCCCATCTCCATGGCCTTCCACTCGGCGGATTCCTCCGTATAGGTGGCCGCGATGCCCGCCATCAGCGCGTCGATATCGACGTCCTTTTCGGTGGGCTCGTCCGGTTCCTCCGTGCCGCCCGCGGGCGCCGGCTGACTGAAGTACAGCCCGTCCGCCGTCAGGATGACCTCGCAAAACGCCTTGTTATAGCCGTCCTTTTCCGCGTAGAGCCAGTAGGTGTACGAGTAGTATTCCAGATCCTCCGCCGGGCAGTTTCCGTAAAAATCGATGGCGAAGGCGCCGCTTTCGTCGGTCTCGAGCGTCGCAAGGCTCGCTTTGTACGCGTCCTGCGGGATGGGCTCGCCGCCCTCCTCGCAGACGGTGACCGTCGCGCCTGCGAGCGGCGCTGTGACCGTGTTCCAGTTATCGTCGTAGCTGTTTGCGCTTAAGGTAAAGGACGCGGACCCGGTGATGTACTCCGTGCCCTCCCAGTCCATAACGCTTACGGGAGCAGCCTCCTCGGCGTTGAGCCAGGCGTAATTGCCGTTGCCGTACGGGTACAGCACGAGCACGTCGCCGTCCTCGGCAGTGATCGAATCGAAAGTACCGGTGTTGAACGCGTCGCCCGAATCGTTGAGCATGCTCATCCAGTAGTCCTCGCCGATGTCGCAGCCGTTGATCGCGTTCAGGAAACCCCAGTCGTTCCACGAGGCGGAAGCGCCGTACAGCGCCAGCACCTCGTTCGTGAGCTCGCGCAGCGTCGCGCCTTTCTCGATGCCCATGCGGACGTAGGGGATGAAATCTTCGTTGTTCGGCCCGACGATGCGCACGGACGCCAGGACCGTCTCCGGCTGCTCGGGCAGCTCACCGACGGTGATCCGGCAGGCAGGCGCGATGATCGGGCAGTCCGCGAGGATCTGGTTGGTGTGCAGCGGGAAGATGCCCTCCTGCTCGCTCTCGTCCAGCTCGTTCCACTCGAAAAAGTCCATGTACAGGACCTCGTCCGCGGGATACGGCCCGTCGCCGTAGTCCTTCGCGGTGTACGCGATATACGACTCGTA
>JAIKZT010000194.1 GCA_024682015.1 Clostridia bacterium | reverse complement strand
CTGGTGATGAGGATGGTCTGGGGCTTCAGCGCGGCGATCTCCTCGGCGACCCGCTCGTAAGCCTTTGTCGTCTCAAGGATCTGTTTTTCGCTGCCCCGCCCGACGGCCGGGACGATCATGGGCGGATGAGGGACCATGAATGCTGCAAGAATGGACATCGCTTTGCCTCCTGACATGTTCTTCAGCCCTATTATATCACACGAAAAGGGCGGCGCCGGTAGCGGCGCCGCCTTCAGTCGTCTTTATGAGATCTTGCGGGTCATTCCTGGCCGCCGCAGGCCTTGAGGATCGCTTCGGACCAGGCGTCGTAGGCGCTCTGCCAGTCTGTTCCGAACGCCTCGTCGAACTTCTGATTGCGGAAGCAGAACTCGCTGACCCGGTCAAAGCCATACTCGCCGGAGAGCCAGCCGATGAATGATGCCGCCATCAAGACGCTCATCTCGTTCTGCCTGTTCAGCTGCTTCGCGGGGCCGCTGTAGACGGCCGTCCTGTAAAGCGGCATGCTTTCGTAAGCCGTGCCCCAGTACATGCCCTTCGTCAGACACACGTAGGAGATGGCATCGCAGAGAATCTTAAAGTTTTCAGGGGTGTTTTCCTCCGTTCCGCCGGCCCTGACAAAAGGCTCGTAGTACGGCGCGTCCTTCAGCCCCTCTATGGACGACACGTCTCCCTGCTCGTTATAGGGATCGACGCACGCGCCCAGATACCACGCGTAGCCCAGCTGCGGCCACTCGACGGTGCGGCTTCCCAGCAGCGACAGGATATACAGCTCCTCCCGGTGCCAGTAAAAGTCTCCGATGTCGAGCACGATGCGGTCCGCCTCCTCCTTCCAGGTGTATGCGCCGTCCGGCATGATGGACAGCTCCACATACTTTTCGGCCCGGTCCGCCAGGTCGATGTCCGGACAGTTTTCCTTCAGGTAACCGCGGATGAACTTCAGGCTCTGGTTCGTGCGGCCCAGATACGCCGGCAGGTACTCGGCCAGTTCCGTTTCGCCCGTGCGCAGGACGGGAAGATGGATCTTGACGTGGAAGCTGTCGAACTGGGCGTCGAGTTCCCCAGCTTCGTTCACCGTCTCCGGCAGCTTCAGGTTCGTGTCGTCCTTGCCGTAGATGACCATGGTCCTCGACGCCTCGTCGTAGCTGATGTCCGCCTTCGCGGCCTGCGCCTTGGCGTAGATGAATGACCCGACCAGGACCAGGGCGATCAGAATGGCCGCCGCGGTCACCAGATTCCGCTTTCCGCGGCTGATCTTCTTCAGGTAGTCCACTTCTGCCTCGTCCTCGTTCAATTCTGGCACGGGGCTCGTCATCTCCGAATGCAGGCGCCTGCACGATTCGCATTCTTTCAGATGCGCCTCGACGTCCGCCTGCGTCCCGGGCGAAAGCAGGTCATCCGCATAGAGCGGGAGCAGATCTCTTACGACATAGCAGGGCAGTTTATTCGTCATCGTCTTTCAACTCCTTTACGATGGTTTGTTTCGCGCGGTAATAGTTAACTCTGGCCCAGGTCTCCGTGTGACCCAGCACAGCGCCGATCTGCCGAAAGGACAGGCCTCCGAAGATCCTCAGCCTCAGGATCTCGCCTCCCGGGTCGGGGCAGCCACGGATGGCATGCAGGATCGCCTCGGTCTCTTCCCGGCTGACGATGAGGTCTTCCGCAGAAGCTGTCTTCCCTTCCGGAAGAGACTCCATCGGCAGCGGATCCTTCTGCCGGCTCCTCAGGCTCGCATACAGCACGTTCTTCGCGATGCCGCACAGCCACGAGCTGACCTGGCTGCTCCCGTCGTACCGGCCGATGCTTTTCACGGCCTGGTAGAAGGTCTCCTGCGTCAGTTCCTCCGAAAGCTCCGCAGACCCGGTCCTGGACATCAGGAACCGAAAGACCGTATCGGCATACTGTCTGTATATGCTTTCGAGATCTTCCAACGCTCTCACCTCCTTCTGTCTGTTAATGTCGGAACGCTGCCCTTTGTTACAGAGAATATCATATTTATTTTGCATGGACCAATGAAAAACGGCGCCCTCCCGGGCGCCGCCTTAAACTCATTTCCGAACTGTTCCGCCGGCATCATAAATGGGGGCCGTGGCCGTAGTTTACCGCCGTGTTGAGAGGGTCAAGTTCCTCCTCTTCGTTGGGGCCATTGACGCCTTGTTTTTCCAGGCTTTCGTCCAGATCGTATTCCTCGTCCAGATCCGGCCCTTCCGCTTCGGCCTTCTTTTCCTCGACGATCTTGTTGACCTTATCCAAAACCTTGACCGCGCCGTACTCGCCGCTTTCAAGCTTCTTTTCGAGCTCCTCGGGGCTGAGGTCCGCAAGGCCTTCCTTCTCGACCATCTCCTTCACGATCTTGTCGTATTCCGCACCGTCGCTTTTGCCCAGACTGATCATATTGAAAAAAGATGACACCGATGGATGCCATCTTTTCAAAAATGATCGTCTTTCGCGATCAGACGCCGTCGCCCCCGCCGCCGGCCTCCCTGATCCACGCCTCGTCCACGATCCCTTCGCGCAACTCTCTTCGGATCACCGCCGGGTCGCGCTCTGCCGGGTCACCGTAGCCGCCGCCCCCGGCCGTCGTCAGGCGGATGACGTCGCCGGTCTTCAGCGCCACGTTCTTCGGCTTCGAAGAGTCGGAGATGACCCGTCCATCCCGGTAGATGAGCAGGCTCGCGTTTCCGCCCGGCAGGCCGCCTTCCAGCCCCCAGGGCCTGTACCTCGCCCGCTCCGTGGCCGCGGAGACGAGCACGGAATCGTCACTTTTGTCCGTGATCCGTATGGACCGGATGATCCCCAGCCCGCCCCTGTACTTGCCGGCGCCGCCGCTGCTTTCGCTCATGGCGTACTCATCGACCAGCAGCGGATACTCCATTTCCAGCGCCTCCACCGGCAGGTTCGACGTGTTCGTCATGTGGACCTGGACCGCGTCGAGCCCGTCTTTATTGTACCGCGCGCCGGATCCTCCGCCTATCGTCTCGACGTACACGTAGGGACGGCCGAAGCGCCTGTCGTTTCCGGCGAAGCAGAAGTAGGACATGGCGCCGTTTCCTGCCGCGGTGACCCTATGGGGATCGATCTTCGCGAACGCGCCGAAGATCACGTCCGCGATGCGCTGCGCGGTCGTCTCGCGGTCGCTGACCGGCGCCGGCTCTTTGGCCCAGACGAGGCTGCCCTCGTCCGCAACGATCTCTATGCTGTCGAAGAATCCCGAATTGGCCGGGATCGTATGGTCGAGGACCGACATCACGGAGTAATAGATGGTGGCCTTCAACGCGCAGGGGACGCAGTTGTACGGGCCCGTCACCTGCGGGCTGCTGCCGCGGAAATCGAAGGTCAGCCGGTCCCCGGCGATGATGATCTTCACGCGGATCCGCAGGTCCTGATGGCCGAAGCCGTCGTCGTCCAGATAGTCTTCGAACGCATACTCTCCGTCCGGGAGCCCCGCGATCGCGATCCGCGCCTTCCGCTCGCCGTATGCCAGCCACTTCACGCAGAATTCCCGGTAGGTGTCCAGGCCGATCTTATCGATGAGCTCGGTCAGTTTGTCCGATCCGTACTGGTTCGTGATGATCTGCGCGGTCAGATCGCCCTTCCGCTCGTATTTCATCTGGAAGTTCAGCATGATCAGGTCGCTGACGTCCCGCACGAGCTCGCCCCTGTCATACAGCTTTACGACGGGGATGCGCAGGCCTTCGTCGTAGACCGTCGGGCCTTTGCGGGTCTTGTCGGCATGGTGCCCCGTGTTCACCATGTAGGCGATCAGTTCGCCCCGATAGAACACTGGCTTCAGCAGAACGATGTCCGGCAGGTGTGACCCGCCGCCGGTGTAAGGGTCGTTGGCGATGAACACGTCGCCGTCGTGGATCTCCTCTTTTTTATACTTCTGCGTCAGCACCTCGACCGCGCCGGACAGGGAGCTGAAGTGGAGAGGAATGTGCTGCGCCAGCGCGAGCAGCTTGCCCTCCGCGCTGAAAACGGCCACGGACAGGTCCTTGCGCTCCTTGATGTTCGTGCTGTAGCCGGTCTTGGTCAGGATGACGCCCATCTGCTCCGCTATGGACGTCATGCTGTTCGCAATGATCTCCAGCATGATGGAATTGATCTCTTTCATGGGGTCCTCCTTCCTACTTCCGCTCGATCATCATGTTGAGATACCGGTCGACGGTCGCCTTGTAGCCGGGCAAAACGATCGTCGTGCTGTCCATCTGCTCGATGATCGCAGGACCGGGGATCACGTTGCCATGATGCAGCAGGCTGCGGTCGTACAGCGCGTATTCGGTGAACGCGTCTTCGGATTCGCGCACCAGGCGCACACCCGTCCTGGCAGCCGACGGGTCCTCTCCCGCGTAGGGGTCCTCCTCGATGGCCGGATGGACGATGTTTCCGATCGCGGACAGGCCGAAATTGACGATCTGGACCGCGTCACCCGACGCAAACGAGTAGAGGCGCTGATACGCCTCGGTAAAGGCTTTTTGGATCGCCCCAGCGTCGCAAATCTCCTCTTCCCGCAGCGGCACGCGGATCTCGTGGTTCTGACCCTTGTAACGCATGTCCAGGAAATACTCCCGGCTGCGGCGTTCCCGTGGGATGTCCTCCTGCTCGAACCACGCCGCGGCCTCCTGCTGCAGCATGCCGTATACGCGGTCCAGCACGGCAGAGCTATCCGCGTCCAGTTCGATGATGTACGTCTGCACGAAATCGCGCCGCATGTTCTCCGTCAGCAGGCCATAGGCGGCCAGCAGGCCCGGGGCTTTGGGGATCAGGGCCTTTCCGATCTGCATCTCTTCGATCAGTTCCGCGGCATGCAGGGGGCCGGACCCGCCGAAGGCGACCATGCAGAATTCGCCGGGGTCATACCCCTTGGCGACCGTCACGTTACGGATCTCCCGGATGATGTTGGCGTTGCTGATCGAAACGATCCCCTTCGCCGTCTCGAACAGGCCCAGGCCGAGCCGGTCCGCGAGCCGCTGCACCGCCTCGAAGGACTTTTCCGCGCTGATCGGCAGCCGGCCGCCCAGAAGCTCGCTGCTGTTCAGGTGACCCAGCACGACTCTGGCATCCGTGATCGTCGCATCCTGCCCGCCAAGGCCGTAGCACGCGGGGCCAGGATCGGCGCCGGCGCTCTGCGGGCCCACCTTCAGCACGCCGCCGCTGTCGATCCAGGCGATGCTGCCGCCGCCCGCGCCGATCGTGGAGATGTCGATGGACGGGATGCGGACGGGGTATCCGCTGATGGCGCGCTCATCGGAGGCCTCGAACCGGCCGCCTGCGACCAGGCTCAGGTCGGTGCTCGTGCCGCCGATATCCATCGTGATCAGATCCTTTTCGCCGATCAGATCGCAGATATACTGCGCGCCGACGACGCCCGCGGCAGGCCCCGAAAGGCCCGTCTTGATCGGAAACGTCATGGACTCGGCGATCGACATCAGGCCCCCGTTGGAGTGGTTGATGTACGCGTTCCTTATCCCGATGTCCGCCAGCGTGTTCTGCAGGTTCGTCATGTACTTTCGGACTTCCGGGCCCACGAAGGAGTTCAGCACGGTGCCGCAGAGCCTTTCGTATTCGCGGAACTGCCTGGACAGATCGCTGGAGATCGTCAGGAAGACGCCGGGAAAGCGCTCCAGGATCCTTTTCTGAAGCTTCTGTTCGTGGTCCGGGTTGAGATAGGCGTTCAGGAACATGACGGCGACGGACTGCACGCCGGCGCGCCCTATCCTGTCCAGCACCTCGTCCACGGCCTCATCGGACAGTTCGTCCAACACGCTGCCCGTATAGTCCATGCGTTCGCGGATCTCAAAGCGCAGGTCCCTGTCCACCAGCACCGGCGTCTTATCCGCCTGAAGATCGTACAGGGAGGGCCTTTTCTGGCGGCCTATCGCCAGAAGATCGCGGAAGCCCTT
>JAIKZT010000141.1 GCA_024682015.1 Clostridia bacterium | reverse complement strand
GGAATCGTCTGGTGAAGACCTTGACCTTGTAGTACAGTTCTTCTACCGCTTCGGCGAATTCATCGACCGTCACTTCGCTCATCAGGTTGGCAGCAGAGGTGTTCTCCATGCCGGCCTGCGCGCCCTGGCGGCGCAGTTCCATCGCGACCTGGCGGATGCGCTCCCGCTCTTCGAGCTGCTCTTTGCGCAGATTCTGAAGTTCACGGAGCTCTTCTTTGGCCTCGTTTACCTTGCGCATCAGCTTCTTGCGTCTGTACTTGGCTCGGATGTGCGCCACAGGCAGGAAGAGGTAGAACGTCGCGATGAGGCAGATGAGGTTGACCAGTGCCCAGACGCGGCCGCCATGCATGCCGCCCGTGGGCTGGAAGTTTGCGAAGAAGTGAGCCAGCGGCGTCTCGGGATCGTCGATGACTTCGCCGTCGTCCGGATCGGTCGTATCGGTCGGACCGCTGAGGCCCGGCGTGTCGGGAGGCGTAGTCGTATCATCCGGCGTATGCGGCGGGTTGACCGGCGGACCGAGAGGAACGTCGGGATCGTCGATATCCTCGGGATTATCCGGTTCGTCGGGACCGTCGGGATTATCCGGATTGTCGGGATTGTCCGGATCACCCGGATCTTCGGGTTTGGGCGGTCTGTCGGGATCGTCGGGATCGTCCGGCGTATCGTCGCGCAGCGTCATGACCGCGTACAGCACGAGGCGTCCGTTCGTTTCGGCGCTGGCGCAGGTCGACAGAAGCACGACTTTTGTCGCTCCGTCTGCAACGCCTTCCCGGAACTGCAACGCATTCTCCCTGGCAAAGTCGACGACTGCGGGAATGTCGCGGTCGCCCACCGTGTAGACCATGTTCTCGTAGGCATCCGTCGATACACAGGCGAAGATGTCCAGATCGTACGCGCCATCAGGAGTTATGAAGATGCCTTCCCTGTGGCTGCTGAAGAAGTCCTCGTCCGCAAAGAGGTCGATGTCGCCGAACATGGCTCCGTTGTCCATGTGGTGTCCGTAGATCAGGCTGTAGTTATCGGACAGATCCTTGCTGCTTCCGGCAGACAGGTAGATGGCGCCTGTAAGGCTCGTCTTCTTGTAGATGTCGTGCGAAGCGTAGTACAGATCGTCCGGTCCCTGCAACACCGGGTAATCGATGTGCGTGTCGAAGACGGTGAGCCAGCCAACCATGTCCTCGTTGATCTCCGCGAGCGCGGTAAGACCCATGTCGTTCAGAGGGATGTCTCCGTCGTCGATGATCTGCGGACGATACTGCAGAAGATCCCACCCCGATGAAAACGCCTGGTTCTGCGTATAGAATGTGTCGTAAAGCACATACCCGCTGTAGAGGATGAGCACCGACGCCAGCAACCCCGTGATGATGGATATGAGCGCATTCCCGGCGGCCACCGCCTTCGTGAATACGCCGAGCGCCGTCACTTTATCCGCCACGTGCAGATAATTCAAATGTTCATTTTTATCCGGCACTGCCCGTCCTCCTTATCTCTTTCAAAATCAGCTACATATTCGTCCGGCGGATGAAGCTGATGACCGTTCCCACGATCTCGTCTTTCTCGACCGGACCGTAATAACGGCTGTCGCTGCCGCCTTCCCGCCTGTCCACCAGGACGAAGCATTGGCCGGGTCCCAGCGTAAGCGGATATTCGGTAAAGCCCTCGTACCGAGGCGTGTTGTAGAAGATGTTCGATTCGATGACCTGATTGCCGTTTACGATGAGCCGTTCCGAATCGCTGATGTCCACCGTATCGCCCGCGACTGCCACGACGCGCCCACAGTAGAGTTCCTTCTTGCCGTTTGAATCCGGGGTGACCTTCTCCAGCAGAACGACATCCTGCGACCTTACATCCCTGTCCAGACGATAGAACAGGAGGAAGTCGCCGGCATCGAGCCGCGGATACATGTCTCCGTTAGGAACGTGAGACAGGCCGATGACCTTAAAGAACAGCACCCACAGCACGAGCAGCAGCACGACGAGCCTGATGAGAAAATTCTGGTAATGACGCACGGATTTTTCGTCCTTGCGAACCCGTTCCATCTCCTTCCGGAGTTCGTCTTCCGTTTCCTGCTCTTCCTGGTTCAGATCCCGTTCCGAATCCTGATCCTGAGTATTTGGCTTTTCCGATTCTTTGACGCTCATTTATCCTTTATGTTTCCTTCTTCGCAAGAAAAAGATTTATGATCGCATGGAAGCTGAGTTTTCAGCATACACAAACTAAGCAGTTTACACCACTTCACCATGTATTATAGCAACTGAACCGCCCTTAATCAAACGCTTGGAGGCAGAAAAGGGGGTAGGTTTACCAGAATGTCAAACGCCTATTCCGCTCCGTACAGCACGACGAACCGTCTGGGGTCTTCCGGCGTCGTAAAGCAGGTGGACAGCACGACGTAGCGGCTGTATGGCCTCTCCTCAAAAGATACCGAGGCAGCTTCGGAAAGGCAGATCGCGTTCTCCTCGATAAACTGCACGGCGATCTTCACCGGATAATGACCGTGGTACGGGTCAAAGGCGAACACTTCCTCCGAGTAACCGCTGATCAGGGCGCAAGCCAGCAGATGCAGATCCGTTTTGCCTTCTTCACCGTAGAGCGCCGCATCGCCGCAGAGGTCAAAAAACGCCTGATCCTGCATTTTCAGCAGATCGGAGAACATTACCCCTTCCCGCTCCGCATTATGCCCGTAAATCAGCAAATAGGGGTCTTCCAGAGTGTTTTTAAAGTCGATGGTAACGCTGCCCGACGCGGAGGGTTTCTTCTCGAAATCGTAGTAGAGATACCGGTACAGCCGGTACATGCGGGGGATGGCCGTATCGATATTGGCTTCCGGGTTCACGATGCCGTCCGCCATGTAATCCGCGTGCAACTCCCTGTCCTGCAGCACGGGATAGCTGATCTGTGCGTCGTCCACGATCAGCCAGCCCACGATGTCCGAGTTGACTTCCTGCAGTTCCTCCAGATCTATGTTGCCGGCGTAGGCATTCCCGAACTGCTTGCGGTAAAAATCATCACTGCTGCGGTAGATCTGCCTGCCCGCGTCGTACAGGCGGTAGGCGGCAAAGAGAATGACCACGACCAAAAACAGCTCATAGAGATTTCTGAGCATATTCTTACGGTCTTTCATGTCATCCTCCCTTCCCATACCTCGCGTATGGCTATATTCTGACATTTTATTATACGGCATCCGGCGGCGATAGTTCAACGAAAATGCAAAGACCCGCGCGGAATCGTACAGCCAGGCCGCCGTTCGTCACGGTGACCCATTCCAGATACCGCACCGCTTCCGCGATCGAATCCGGAAGGCTGCGGCGCGTCCTCAGGAAGAAATCCTCCGCATCCCGGCAGGCAGGCGGGGCCGAGGCCGCTTCTTCGGCTCCGCCGCCTTCCGCCAGGTCGAGCAGCAGGCGCGCGTCAAGCCAGGCGCGCACATCGTCCGCGCTCTTCGGATATTTCTTTGTCCGCTGCTTTAGACGTTCGAGCGACCCTCTCTGTTCCGGCAGGATCCTGAAGGCCTGCAGCACGGCCCGTTCCACCGACTGCTGCGATGCGGCGCTCAGGCCGCAGGCGCTTGCCGGCGCCTGATCCGTTTTTCCCTTTCGGCATGCCCTGCCGGGGCAAGTCCAATAGGCCGAACCTTCCCGAAGGCAGATCTTCAGGGTCTGTCCGCATCGCGCGCAGACGACCAGGCCGTCCAGGCTGCGCTGTGAGGAACGCCGTAGCGCCTGCGGATTCCGCTGATAGCGCGAGCGCCTCTGCCGCTCAAGCTGCGCGAGGGAGAAAATTGCTTTTGGCACGATGGGCTCGTGTGCATCCTCCACGTAGTACTGCGGCAGCTGTCCGTCGTTTGCGATCCGGCGGTGGGTCAGGAAATCCGCCGTGTAGGTCTTCTGCAACACCAGGTCTCCCGCGTATTTCTCGTTCTCCAGCATGGAGCTCACCGTGGACGCGTACCAGCGCCGCCCGGCGGCTGGCGGGGTCACCCCCTGACGCGTAAGGTCATCCGCGATGCGCTGCGGGCTGAACCCCTCCAGATATGCCCGGAAGATACGCCGCACGAGATCCGCTTCTTCCGGCACGATCGCAAGGCGATCCTCCTCCCGATCGTGCACGAAGCCCAGGAAATACGCAGTGTTCAGCATGCCTTTCCCCTGCTGCATGCGGTAGCGGATGCCCATCTGGATGTTCTGTGAAATGCTTTGAGACTCCTGCTGCGCGATGGTGGCCATGATCGTCATCAGCACCTCGCCCTTCGCCTCAAGCGTGTCGATGGCCTCTTTCTCGAAATAGACCGCGACGCCCAGTTCCTTCAGCCGCCGCACATATTGCAGGCAGTCGAGCGTATTGCGCGAGAAGCGGCTGATGGACTTTGTGAGGATCAGGTCGATGCGCCCCTGCTCGCACGCCTCGATCATGCGCAGGAAAGCCGGGCGGCTCTTCGCCTGCGTCCCGCTGATGCCCTCGTCCGCGAACAGTCCAGCCTCCTCCCATTCGGGGTTTGACCCGATCAGCTGCGCATAATGCGCGCACTGCACGGCGTAGGAACTCTCCTGCTCCTCCGAATCCGTGGATACGCGGCAGTAGGCGGCCACCCGCTTCTTCCGGGGATTTGGGGCAGCGGCGGGTGCGACAGGCTTCGCCGCGTCGATCTTCGTAACTTTCATAGTTTTCTCCTTCTCCCTGCCCTGTCCCGCCCCTGCTTCTATTCTAAACGTTCCGAACAGGTGATGGGCTGGAATGGCGGCCTTTGTTGAGGGTGAAAGGAGATGGGCGCGGAAAAGCGTCCGCAAGTTGCCCTCTGCCTTGGCCTTTTTTGTTTGAGTTCACGCGCAGGGACGAGTTTGGCGTCCTTTATTGTGGGTGAAAAGAGGCGAGCTGAGAAGAAATTGAAATTTTCTGGTCATATTGTATATATTTATTCGTTTGACATCCTTCAAGAAGGGACGAAAAAAGGCGGATCAAGGAAAGTATCCGCAATTTGCTCTGCTGGAGGATTTGCGGATACTTTTTCCGCAAAATCAATGCCAAGGCAGGCTTTCATTTGCCCTCAGCAGGCACGCGACGGCAACATGACCGCGCCATAGTATCCGCAAATGTTCAATTCTTCCGGTTTTGCGATGATTATTCGCCACTTTTGACTATCCCGAAGCGTAGGCGTTTGCCTGCCTATATCCGCAAATTGATCGAATCCGGCATTTTGCGGATAATTCTTCTCTGCCGCGTTTTTTGCGCATACGCCCGTAAGCCCGCCGCCGAATTCGCACCGGCTGCACCTGCTTAACTTGGACTTATGGTTCTATAGCATAGTATTTGAAGGGTTCTGAATCCATGAATTTCTAAGCACCTGTTAACTAATTACACGGGTGATTATCCAGCAGTTAACATGGCATAATCCCTCATCCCGTTGTTAACTATCTCGTCTCGATTCCCACAATTGAGTTAACGTGGTATCTGCCCTCTGGACCGCCATGCTAACGATCATCGCCTTATTCTCGCACATTATGTTCCAATACACGATTTACTGTGGCCTTTTTATCTTACATTTGACCATCCTCACGATACATTACTTCAATCTTGCACGCGTCCACGTTAACTATTTTGAAATATACCAGCGTCCGGGTTAGCAACCACGGCAAAAGCTTTACCACGTTAACTTCTCCATCTCAAATCCTACATCCGGTTAACTAATGCTGACGATAGAAGTCTTTCTTAGCGTCCTTTCGCTTGCGATCGGATGTTACAGTTTAGGCTACCTACACGGAAGCAGAAGCAAAAAACACAAATGACCGCCCTGATTTAGCACTCGGCGATCATTCGTGATCATCTTATAGAGGGCTAACCGTTCTATCGGCTGCTCCCTGCTTTTATTGTAAAACATTTTCCAA
>JAIKZT010000182.1 GCA_024682015.1 Clostridia bacterium | reverse complement strand
TCGCGTACCCTGCGGGCGATGAGCTGATCGTACTGCCCGCCGAAATCCAGAACGAGTATCTTTTCCTGCATGGTCTACCTCTCGATATATGCGTCGCGCTCGGCGCCTACCGACACATAAGTGATGCGGCAGCCGATCGCCTTTTCAATGTACAGCACGTAATCCTGCGCTTCCTTGGGCAGATCCTCCCAGCGCCGCGCGCCGGAAATGTCGCATCTCCAGCCGGGCATGGTCCTGATGACGGGTCTGCAGTCCTGCAGAAGCACGGGAAACACGAAATCGTCCGTCTCCTCGCCGTTCAGCTCGTAGCGCGCGCAGATAGGGATCTCATCCATGTAGCTGAGCACGTCCAGCTTCGTGAGCGCGATGTCCGTCGCGCCCTGCACCTGCACGCCGTAGCGGGTAGCCGGGATGTCAAGGGGGCCGACCCTGCGAGGCCGGCCGGTCTTCGCCCCGTACTCGCCGCCCGCCTGCCGCAGTTTTTCCGCCTCTTCGCCGAACCACTCGGCGACGAACGGGCCCTCGCCCACGCAGGTTGAATACGCTTTGACCACGCCGACCACCTTCTGCGCCGCAAGGCCGGGGATGCCCGCGCCCACAGGCGCGTAGGCCGCGATGGTGTTGGAGGACGTCACATAAGGATAGATGCCGTAGTCCACGTCGCGCAGGGCGCCCAGCTGCGCCTCGTACAGCACTTTTTTGCCGGCCGCGACCGCTTCGCGCAGGTATTTGCCCGTATCGCAGATGAAAGGCTTGATCTTCTCCCCATAGTCCGCGAACCAGGCTTCGAGCTGCTCCATCGTCGTCGGCTGCGCTCCGTACACCCGGGTCAGCGTCAGATCCTTCCATTCCAGCAGGTCCGCCATGTGCTCCTTCAGGTGCGCCGGATGCAGCAGTTCGCCCGCCATGATGGTCTTCTTCTGATATTTATCCGAGTAAAATGGCGCGATGCCCTGCTTCGTGGAACCGTATTTCTTGTCCGCGAGCCGCATCTCCTCGAGCTCGTCGAGCTGGCGGTGCCACGGCAGCAGCAGGCTGGCGCGGTCCGAGATCTTCAGGTTCTCCGGGGTGATGGCCACGCCCTTCGCCCGCACGTCCTCCATCTCCTTCCAGAGATTCTCCGGGTCAAGCGCCACGCCGTTGCCCAGCACGTTGACCACGCCATCCCGGAAGATGCCCGACGGCAACAGGTGCAGGGCGAACTTGCCCTTCTCGTTGATGACGGTGTGCCCGGCGTTGCCGCCGCCCTGGCAGCGGATGACGATGTCGTATTCGGACGTGAGCAGGTCGACCATGCGGCCCTTGCCCTCGTCTCCCCAGTTGATACCTACGATCGCGCAATGAGACATATGCTTCACTCCTTTGATTGATCCTACGCTTCTTAAATGTTACTCTACCGTGACCGATTTTGCCAGATTCTTAGGCTTGTCTATGCTGCAGCCGCGCAGTTTCGCCGTATGATAGGCCAAAAGCTGCAGCGGTACGACGGCGATCATGGCGGAGAAGATGTCGTCCGCCGCCGGCACGAAGACGCAGCGGTCCGCGCAGCTCGCCAGGACCTCCTGCGCCGCGCCTTCGGGTGCGACCGCGATGGTCTTTGCGCCGCGGGCCTTCACCTCGATGATGTTGCTGGCGGTCTTCTCCAGAAGGGCCTGGTTGCAGCACAGCGCGATCACGGGCGTGCCTTCCTCGAGCAGCGCAATGGTGCCGTGCTTCAGTTCGCCCGCCGCATAGGCCTCCGCGTGGATGTACGAGATCTCCTTCAGTTTAAGCGCGCCTTCCATGGCGAGCGCGCTGTCTGTGTTGCGCCCGAGGAAGAACACGTGCTCCGCGTCCTTCAGAAGGACAGCCAGGTCCGCCATGGCGGGCTCCAGCGCCAGCGCCTTGCGGACAAGTCCGGGCAGCTCGCGGATCTTCTGCATCCAGGCCGCGTATTCTTCTTCGTCCAGCCGGCCAAGCTGACGGGCCGCATACACCGCGAACAGATCCAGAACGGCCAGCTGCGTCGTGTAGCCCTTGGTCGTCGCCACGGCGATCTCAGGACCTGCCCAGGTGTAGAGGACGTGGTCCGCGAGCCTTGCGATGGTGCTCGCCGCCACGTTGACGATCGCCAGGACTTTGGCCCCGCGGGCTTTGCATTCCTTCATGGCCGCGATCGTGTCCAGCGTCTCGCCGGACTGGGACAGCACGATGAGCATCGTGCGTCCGTCGATCAGCGGGTCCTCGTAGCGAAGCTCGCTCGCCAGTTTCACGTCCACGGGAATGCGGCACAGCTTCTCGATCGCGTATCTCCCCGCCAGCCCCGCGTAATACGCAGATCCGCAGGCCGTGATCACGATCTTCTGTATGTTCTTCAGCGATTCCGATTCCAGACGGAAGTCGTCCAGCACGATCTCTCCGCCGCGGATGCGCGAAGCAATGGTCTTTTCCAGAGCTTCGGGCTGCTCGAAGATCTCCTTCATCATGAAGTGCTCGAAGCCGCCCTTCTCCGCCTCGGCCAGGCTGATGTTGACCCTCGTCTCCCGCAGCGCCTTCGGGCTGCCGTCTTTGGCGAACAGCGCCACCTCGTCCGGGGTCACCCGCGCGTAATCCCCGTCGTCCATGTACACCACGCGCCTGGTGTGGCTCACGAGCGCCGTAACGTCCGACGCGAACAGGTTGAACCCCTCGCCAAGGCCGAGGATGAGCGGGCTGTTCATCCGCACCGCGAACAGCTCGCCCGGGTGATCCGCGCAGAGGATCGCGAACGCGTAGCTCCCTTCGATCCGCGCGAGCATCTTCTCGACAGCCTCCTGAAAGTCGCCTCTGTAGCTGTCCTCGAGCAGGTTCGCAACGATCTCCGTGTCCGTCTGGCTCGTGAACGCGTATCCCTTTTCGATCAGTTCCTTCTTGAGAGCCGCGAAATTCTCGATGATGCCGTTGTGAGCCACCGCAAAGCGGCCGTGCATGGACACCTGCGGATGAGCGTTGGCTTCCGTCGGCGCGCCGTGCGTCGCCCAGCGCGTGTGAGCGATGCCGCAGGCGCCGGGGAAGGCCGCACCGTTTTCGGTGCGGTCATACAGCCCCGCGACTTTGCCGGAGACCCGCGCCAGCTGCAGCAAGCCTTCGGGAGAAGTCACGGCCATGCCCGCGGAGTCGTATCCGCGGTATTCCATCCGGGAAAGCCCTTCCAGCAGGATGGGCGCGGCCTGTTTAAGGCCTGTAAATCCAATGATTCCGCACATACAGCCCTCCTACTTTCCCGCAGCCTGCGCCAGCGACGCCTCGATGAACCCGTAGAACAGCGGATGCGCCTTCGTCGGGCGGCTCTTGAACTCCGGATGATACTGAACGCCCAGGAAGAACGGCCGGCCACTCAGTTCGGACGCTTCCACAAGGCGGCCGTCCGGGGACAGTCCGCAGAACGTGAGGCCGGCGCCAGCCAGCTGCTGGCGGTATTCGTTGTTGACCTCGTAGCGATGGCGATGGCGCTCGCGGATCTCGGGGGCCTGATAGCAGCGCATCATGGTCGTATCCGGCTGGATGCGGCAGGGGTACGAGCCGAGCCGCAGCGTGCCGCCCAGTTCCACTTCCGCGTTCTGGTCGGGCATGAAGTCGATGACCTTGCAGGTTCCTTCCGGGTCAAACTCACCGGAATTGGCGCCCGTCCAGCCCAGGACGTGCCTTGCGTACTCGATGACCATGACCTGCATGCCCAGGCAGATGCCGAAGTATGGCAGACAGTTCTCGCGGGCGTAGCGGCAGGCGGCGATCATGCCCTCAATGCCGCGGCTGCCGAACCCGCCCGGCACGAGGATGCCGTCGAGGCCGGCCAGTTTTTCCGCGGCGTTGGCTTCGGTCACCCCTTCCGAATCGATCCAGTGGATGCGCACCTTGCCGCCCTGCATGTAGCCGGCAGTCTTCAGCGCCTCGGCCACGGACAGGTAAGCGTCGTGCAGCTGCATGTACTTTCCCACGAGGCCGATCTCGACGGGGCTGGAAGCCTTTTCGATCTTTTCGGTCATGGCGCGCCACTCGGCCAGGTCCGGTTCCGGCGTATTCAGGCCCAGTTCGCGGCAGACGATGCCCGAAAGCCCCTGATCTTCCAACGCCAGCGGCGCAGAGTACAGGACGGGAAGCGTCAGGTTTTCGATGACGCAGTCGCGCTTGACGTTGCAGAAGCTTGCGATCTTGTCGAAGATGGCAGGATCCTCGATTGGCTCATCCACCCGCAGAACCAAAATATCCGGCGAGATGCCCATGCCCTGCAGTTCCTTGACGGAATGCTGCGTCGGCTTGGATTTATGCTCGCCGGATGCCTTCAGATAGGGTACCAGTGTGACGTGGAGGAAAAGCGTGTTCTCCCTGCCCTGCTCGATGGCGACCTGCCTGGCCGCCTCCAGGAAAGGCCGGCCTTCGATGTCGCCGACGGTGCCGCCGATCTCGGTGATGACGACGTCCGCGTCGGTGTGGCTGCCCACGTTGTAGATGAACTTCTTGATCTCGTCGGTGATGTGCGGAATGGTCTGCACGGTGCGGCCCATGTAGTCGCCCCGTCTCTCCTTGGCGATGACGCTGGCATAGACTTTGCCCGTGGTGATGTTGGAGTACTTGTTGAGGTCTTCGTCGATGAACCGCTCGTAATGCCCCAGATCCAGATCCGTCTCCGCCCCGTCCTCGGTGACGTAGACTTCGCCGTGCTGATAGGGGCTCATCGTGCCCGGATCCACGTTGATGTACGGATCCATCTTCTGCGCGGCGACCTTCAGCCCCCGCTGCTTCAGAAGCCTGCCGAGTGAAGCTGCCGTGATGCCCTTGCCCAGGCCCGACACGACGCCGCCGGTCACAAAGATGTATTTTGCCATGGTTGCTGTCCTCCTGATCTCGTTCAAAAAATAAGGAAAAGACGCCTGAAAGAAGATTGGATCCGCTTTCAGTCGCCTTTTCAATCACGAAAATTACTTTACTCTTTTTTGCAGGACTTGTCAATAGCAAAATTATTTCTGAAGAAGCGCATTATTTTATGGGAATGCGAAATTATTCTAGTATAATTTAATGTAAGATATCTGTGTAAAACGATCTTGCATGCAGAGGCTTCAGCCGGGAGGAAACGCCATGGCACTGTTCGGAAAGAAGGATAAAC
>JAIKZT010000150.1 GCA_024682015.1 Clostridia bacterium | reverse complement strand
CGCTTCAAGCCTTTCGCCCGCTGCTCTGAAAACGAAAGGGACGGTCCCCGCCATAGCGCGGGAGCCGTCCCTTTATCGTTTCGTTAAGCTGCCTGTTATTCGTCCTGCGTCATACGCGCCTCGGCGAGAGGCTTCAGCGTGCCCTCCTCGCAGAAGAACTGGCGGAAATAGCCGTCCACTCCGGGAATGGCAACGTCCGCGGTCCCGAAGGCGGGCACCTGGACCTCATGGGAAACCACGGAAAGACAACGCCCCGACGCGTCGTATTCCGCCAGCAGATACGTTCCCGCCACAGGCAGGTCCGTATGGTTCCGGATCTGCGAGGCAGGGCCGTCTTCCGGCAAAAATGAGCAGATCCATTCCGGTTCGTTCCACCCGCCGGCTTCAAGCGCCGAAGACGCGCCTGTCACGTTCAGGATGCCGTATCCGTATTTCTCATCAAAGCCGTTGTCGCCCCGGTCAGCAGCCGTTTTGGCAAAAAGCAGGCGGACGTCTGCCGGCGAAAGCGCGCTGTTCTGCCCGATCAGGACGGCTGCGGCGCCGCTCACCTGTCCGACGGAGAACGAGGTGCCGGAGCAGGTCACGTAACCGCCCGTTCTGGCAGTGCTTCGCACGCTGACTCCCGGCGCGGTCAGGAAGACGCTGGCGTTGCGGTTGGAACTGGAGGACAGATCGCCTTTCCGATCCACGGACCCGACGCCGATGACGCTCTCGTAGCCGGCCGGATAATATAGCGTCGTGCCGCCCGAATTGCCCACAGCCGATACCACGGTCACGCCCTTCGCTTCCGCGTATTCGACAGCTTCCTTCAGACTCTGGTATTCGGACTTAACGCCCAGGCTTAGGTTCAGCACATCGCAGCCGAAGTCATCGATGCCGCCGTAGATGGCCCGGCAGATGGCGCTGACCTTCACGCTTTTGCCGTCCGTGATCTTCAGCGGCACGAGCTCGGCCCCGGGCGCCGTTCCGATGTAGCCGGCTTCGCCTGACCCTGCGATCAGGCCGGCGACCTGCGTGCCATGCCCGAACCGGTCGGCCGTGTCCGTCGCGTCGGCGGCATCCTCCATGTAGTTTTTGCCGGTCAGCAGGCGCTTGCCGAAATCCTCGTGGGGGCTGACGCCGGAATCCACAATGCCCACGCGTACACCCTGCCCGAGGGCGCCTTTCGCGAAGGCTCCTTCCGCGTTGACCATGTCCAGGTTCCACTGGGCGGATTCGTAGTAGGAAGAATCCATCAGCATCGCCGGCTCTCCCAGCAGGATGCCCTCCCCGTCCGGTTCATACCATTCCAGAACGCCAGACCGGGCCAGCCGCCTCAGATCGGATGCCGGGACCACGTCAAAAGGGACGCCGCTGTCTTCCAGAAGCCGGACGGCATCTTCCCTATATTTAACGATGTAGGACGTCTCGCCGTTTCCCACCGCAAAGGCCGGCGCGCTTTCGGCGAAGACCGCCAGCGCGGCCGCCGCGAGAAGCGCGAAAAGCAGGATACGCCCGCGTATGTTGCCCAGTTTCATCCGTTCTGTCCTCTGGCGCGCGTTTTGTGTTTCTTAATATTAAATATTACCATTTCCAAAGGGGCGAAACAATATTCCTGCGGCCAATAAGCAAGGGAAAACGCCAAGGACGCAGAGGAATCCGCCGAAATAAACGCCGCAAAATGTGCCGTCCTGCCAAATTCGTGGTAAAATAGGTTCTGCTATGAACGATGTATCCATGATCTTTCAAAACAACATACTGGTCACGGCCGCCATCGGCTGGGCCTGCTCCCAGATCCTGAAGCCCTTCACGTTCATGATCGTCAACAAGCGGTTCGACCCGTCCCGGTTCACGGGGGACGGAGGCATGCCCTCCAGCCATACGACGTTCGTCACGTCGGCGGCGGTCGCGGCAGGCCTCAACTGCGGCTGGGATTCCCCCGCCTTCGCCATCATGACCGTCATCGCCTTCATCGTCATGCACGATGCCATGAACGTGCGCTACGAGACGGGCAAGCAGTCCAAGGTGCTGAACGAGCTGATCGAAAAATTCAACATGATCAGCGACCACGACGTTACGCTCGAAAAGAAGCTGGAGGAATTCGTGGGTCACACGCCGCTGCAGGTCGCCGCGGGATTCGTGCTGGGCACCGTCGTCGCGCTCATCGTCAACCTTTAGCAAAGCCTCTTGAACGCAAAGAAATACGCCGCCGTTTTCGGACCGCAGAGCAGGCCGGAAACGACAGCGTTTTTTTCGTGACCCAGCTGATTACAGCTCCCCGCGGCTCGGCAGGGAGCTCTGCGCGCCGGGGCGCGTAACGGAGATGGACGCCGCCCGGTTGGCGAAGGCGACGGCTTCGGCCGGGGTCATCCCCTCCGAAAGGCCGACCGCGAACGCGCCGTTGAAGCAGTCGCCGGCCGCAGTCGTATCGACGGCCTTCACCTTCTCCGTCGGGATGAGCTCGGCCATTTCAGGCGTGCAAAGGAAGGCGCCCTGGCTTCCGACGGTCACGAGCACGTTTGCCGCGCCCAGCGCGCGCAGCTTCGACGCCGCCTCCTCGATCTGCTCCGGGTCTTCGCAGGGAAGGCCGGACAGGCGCGAAAGTTCCGTCTCATTCGGGGTGATCCAGTCCACGCACGCCAGCACGTCCTTCGGGATGCCGCCCTCTTCGGGAGCCGGCGCGGGGTTCAGAATGACGGTCTTGCCCAGCGCATGCGCCTTCTTCGCCAGATGCCACACAGCTTCGTAAGGGATCTCCAGCTGCAGCAGCAGGATGTCGCAGGCTTTGAGCACGTCTTCGCACCCCTTCAGGTAAGCCGTGTCGCAGCGCCCGTTCGCGCCGCTGACCACGACGATGCTGTTGCGGCCGCGCTCATCCACGTAGATGGCCGCCGTGCCGGTCGGATCGTCGACGCGCGCCAGACGCGACACGTCGCAGCCGCAGTCTTCGAGGCTCTTCGCGAGCGCGTCGCCGAAGCCGTCCTTTCCGACGCAGCCCAGCATGGCCACGCTTCCGCCCAGTTTTGCCGCGGCGGCCGCCTGGTTGGCGCCTTTGCCGCCGGGATTGTACAGCAGGCTGTCCGCCAGCACGGTCTCCCCTTCGAGGGGCATGCGCTTCATGGCAAAGCGCAGATCCATGTTCAGACTGCCCGCAACCACGATTTTAGACATTTCATTACCTCTGAAAGACGCTCGCGAACATCGTCACAGCACTTCTTGAGCCGCCCCTTTGGCAGGCTCAAAACCCGTTGACGGCAAGCGCCGAAGCCCTAGCTATATCTCCTCAGTTCTTCCTCGATCACGTCCCAATAGCCATCCACGTCTACCGCGTACGCCACGCGGACGTTCTGCGGCTTATGCAGATAGCTGAAAAAGTCGCAGTTCGTGCGCCCGTAGCTTTCGCCGTGGGAGATGTCGATGGTCGAGTACATGGGCTTCGTCGTGATCACGTCCGGCGCGATGAGCCACACCAGCGTGCACGGATCGTGCAGCGGCCCGCCCGGCAGGCCGAAGATCTCCTTCTGCGTGCGGCAGAAATGCGCCATCAGGTCCACGAACAGCCGGCCCGCGCAGTTGTCGATCTTCTTCATCCGCTCCACGACGTCGGGCGTGCACAGCACCTGCCGCGTGATGTCGAGACCCATCATGTACACGGGCCGGCCGCAGGAGAAACACACGTGCGCCGCTTCCGGATCGCACAGGATGTTGAATTCCGCCGCGGGCGTCACGTTGCCGTGCTGATAGGATCCGCCCATGAGCACGATGCGTTCGATCTTTTCGACGATGCGGGGCTCCAGCCGGATGGCCATACCCAGGTTCGTCATCGGCCCCGTCGTGACCATCGTGATGTCGCCGCTGCCGGCCATCAGCGTATCGATGATGTACTGCACGGCATGTTTCTTCTGAGGCTTGAGCTCCAGCGGCGGGAACACCGGCCCGTCCAGCCCCGTCTCGCCGTGGATGTCCGCAGCCGTCATCTTCTCGCGCACCATCGGGCCCTGGCAGCCCACGTACACGGGGATGTCGCCCCGGCCGATCCACTGCAGCACGTTCAGCGCGTTGCGCGTCGTCTTCTCCAGGGTCTGATTGCCCGACTCCGTCGTAATGCCAAGCAGTTCGATCTTCGGGCTGCCCGCGGCCAGCATGATCGCCACGGCGTCGTCGTGGCCCGGGTCACAGTCCAGGATGATCTTCGTTCTCTTCTCTTCGCTCATGGATATTCTCCTTATCTGCTTTCTCTTTGTCCCATTTTACCACGATCCGCGGCGAGACTCATCCCCTGCGCAATTTATACAGATACCATCTCGCCGCGCCGATGGCGATGCGGTAGTGCATCGGGCGCAGTGCCTTGTCCGCTTCCTTCAGTTTCTCGCGGATCGGAATGCCCTGCGGGCAATGCTTTTCGCACTTGCCGCAGCCTATGCACTGCGTCGCGAAAGCCGGGTCCCGCGTAAGCGCCACCGTCTGGAAATACTGCTTGCGCCCCTCTCCCTTCGACTCCAGCGCCATGGCGTTGTACGAGCGGAACGTCCCCGGAATGTCCACGCCCTGCGGGCAGGGCATGCAGTACCGGCAGCCCGTGCAGCCGACCCGCTCCTTCTCGCGTATGCCCTCGATGACCTCTTCGAACACCGCAAAGTCCGCTGCCGTCAGGTGATGCGCCTTTGCTTCGGATGCGATGCGGCAGTTTTCCTCGACCATGGCCAGGGAGTTCATGCCGGACAGCACGACTGTCACCTCCGGCTGGTCGTACAACCAGCGCAGGCCCCATTCCGCCGCGGACCAGCCGCGTCCGGAGCGCTCCATGGCCGAGAGGGCTTCTTTGGGCAGCATGTTCACGAGTTTTCCGCCCCGCAACGGTTCCATGATGACTACGGGGATCCCCTTTGCCGCAGCCGCTTTCAGGCCTTCTTCTCCCGCCTGGGACGTCCGGTCGTAGTAGTTGTACTGGATCTGGCACATGTCCCAGTCGTAGGCGTCCAGGATCTTCAGGAAGTTCTCCGTGTTGCCGTGATACGAAAAACCTATCCTGCGGATCGCGCCACAGGCCTTCTTTTCCTCGATCCAGTCGCGGATGCCGATGCGTTCGAGTTTCTCCCACATGGCGATGTCCGTCATGTGGTGCATCAGGTAATAGTCCACGTGATCCGTGCGAAGCCGCCTCAGTTGCTCTTTGAAATACTTATCCAGCGCCTCCCGGCTGCTGCACAGGTACTGCGGAAGCTTCGTCGCGATCTTGACGTGCTCGCGAATCCCGTTCTTCTCGAAGATCTTTCCGACCGCTTCCTCGCTGCCGGGATAGATGTAAGCCGTATCGTAATAGTTGACGCCCGAGCGGTAAGCGGCCAGGATCTCCTGTTCCGCCTTCTCAAGATCGATGCCGCTTCCCTTGTGCGTAAAGCGCATGCAGCCAAAACCCAGGATGGAGAGCGCATCGCCCTGTTTGTCGTTTCTGTATTGCATGGGTTCATCCTTTCCGGACACGCCTTCGGCCCCGTTCTCTAAGTACTATATCATAGACTGGGCGCATCATAAAGCGCATTGCAATAGCGCCGGGCGCTTGCTATAATCAAGTTGATTTCGACTTATTCAAGTCATCTTTTACTCATCCCCAAGCGAACCCTGTATCAGCAAAGGCGGCGACCCATGGAAAAGCACATCATTGAAGGGCTCGATCTGCGCTATCTGGACGCTTTCCGCGTCTGCGACATGATCAACCAGCCCATCCACATCACCACGCCGGACGGCATCGTCCGCTTCGTCAACCTCGCCTGGAGCGCCGTCTACGGCATCCCCCAGCAGGAAGCGCTCGGCAAATCCATCAAGGAGCTGATGACCCTCAGCGACTACTACGTTTCGCTGCCGGAGATCCAGAACTTCGACTCGGCCGAACTGAAGTACACGGTGCTGGAGAAACCGACGAACCGGTCCGCGGCGGATTTTGCAATAGAACAGAAAAAACCCATTACCATGCTGAACCAGACGCCGGCCCGCAATAAGGTCATCGTCACCGCCACGCCCATACTGGACGAAGCGGGCGAGGTCGTCATGGTCTTCACGCTCATTCAGGATCTTACGATGCTCGCCGGCTGGCACGACTTCATGCAGAATACGCTGGAAAAGGTCGAGACTTTCCAGAAGGAGCTGGCCAACCTGCGCAGCAACATCGCGGATTCGCTCATTCTCGGCAACTCCCACGAGACCAAGGAGCTGCGCCGGCTCATCTCCATCATCGCGCCGTCCGATGCCAGCATCCTCATCATCGGAGAATCCGGCACGGGCAAGGAAGTCGCAGCCAAGCAGATCTACGCGGAAAGCCAGCGCTGCGACAAGCCCTTCGTCACGGTCAACTGCTCCGCCATTCCGGAGAACCTGCTGGAATCCGAGCTGTTCGGCCATGAAAAAGGCGCGTTTACCGGCGCGACGTCCACGAAGCTGGGGCTGTTCGAGGTCGCCAACCACGGCACGATCCTGCTGGACGAGATCGGCGAATTTCCCCTGCAGCTGCAGCCGAAACTGCTGCGCGCCCTGCAGGAGCGGGAGATCCGCCGGGTCGGCGGCAACAAGACCATCCCCATCGATGTGCGGGTCATCTCGGCGACGAATCAGGATCTGAAAGCCATGGTCACCCAGGGCCTGTTCCGCGCGGACCTCTACTACCGACTGAACGTCTTCCCCCTGCCCATCCCGCCGCTGCGCGAGCGCCCGGACGACATTCCGATCCTGGCAGCCACGTTCCTGCAGGGATTCAACAAAAAATACGGCAAGAACAAGACGTTTACGCACCAGGCCATCGCCGCGCTGCAGAAGTATTCCTGGCCGGGCAACGTGCGCGAGCTCGAGAACCTGATCGAGCGGCTGGCCATCGTCGGGGATGAACCGAGCATCACCGCCGACCAGGTGAGCTACCTGATGGAGTTCCGCCTCTCGGGCCCGGGCAAGGCCGCGCCGCAGGAAGAAGAGCAGACGCTGAAAGCAGCCGTGGACGCTTTGGAAAAGCGCATGATCACGGAGGCGATCCGCCAGCATGGCTCCACGTACAAGGCTGCGGAGGTGCTGGGCACGTCCCAGTCCACCATCGTGCGCAAGATGCAGATGCTCGGCATCCACAAGGAGGGCGAATAAACGGGACTTTTATTCAGGCGGGGTCAGCCCCGCCTTTTTGGTATGAAATATGCATTAGATTCTTTTGACAGATTATCGATCCTTGAGCATTGAAAAGAGGTTTGATCATGAATAACAAGAGAATCATCACCTGCGCACTCACCGGAAACTGGGGACAGAAGACCAACAACCCGGCCATCCCCCTCACGCCGAAGGAGATCCACGAATCCGCCGACGCCGCCATCGCGGAGGGCGCTTCCGTCCTGCACATCCATGCCAGAAACGACGAAGGCATGCCCACCTGCGATCCCGAGCGCTTCGCCGAGATCATCGAACCGATC
>JAIKZT010000136.1 GCA_024682015.1 Clostridia bacterium | reverse complement strand
CCTACGGCGACGTGGTTCGCCCGCGCCTGGCCGCCGGCGTCGACCTGCCCGACATCGTCCGCCTGCCCGGTTCCGACGACGATATGTCCTACGCCAATTCCGGCCTGTTCCTCGACCTGGCCGATTATTATGAAAACCTGGGCTACAACATCAAGAATCACTTCGAGATGTTCCCGACCCTGAAGGGCTCCCTGACCACGCCGGACGGCGGCATGTACTATGTGCCCACGCTGACCCCCGCCGAGGCCAACATGCGCCTGGTGATGGTCAACCGCGGTTTCCTGGATCAGCTGGGCATGAAGCCCGAGGACATCACCACCCTGGATGAGTTCACCGAGTACGCCCGCAAGGTCAAGGAAGCCGACCTGAACGGCAACGGCGACGCCGAGGACGAGGTGCCCATCTTCATCCGTTCCGGCATGATCGGCCTGTTCCGCATGTACTTCGGCATCGACGCCGAGGGCTGGTACATGAACGAGGACGGCACGGTGATCTGCACCGCCATCGACGACCGCTATAAGGACTTCCTCACCTGGGCGCACGACGCCTACGCCGACGGCCTGATCTACAATGAGTTCGCCTCCGCCAACTACGACACTCAGGCAGCGCTGTATTCCACCAACCAGACCGGCGCCATTATCCACTTCATCTCCAACTGCACGGACTACTCCCAGGACATCAACCCCGACTGGAAGTTCAACGTGGACGAGCCCATCATGGTGCCTCTGGCCATCTCCGGCCCGAACAGCGATAAGGTCTGCTGGGGCCGCAGCGTGTACGGCGGCGGCGGCTTCGGCATCACCAGCTTCTGCGACGATCCGGAAACCTGCTTCGCCTTCCTGGACTACCTGTTCAGCGAAGAGGTGGGCGTGCTCACCTGGTACGGCATCGAGGGCGTGGACTACAACATCGTGAACGGCGATTATGAGTTCACCGACGTGTACTATGCCAACAAGGACAACTACCTGACCATCATGGGCTACAACTGCATGGCGCTGCCGAACGCCTATCAGCTCTACGGCAGCAAGCAGTGCAACCAGGTGCGCGCGGCCATCGAAGAGTTCTCCCAGTATGTGGTGAACCCCTCCATCGGCTATTCCTACAAGAACGAGGATGAGAACGAGATCATCAACGCCTACAGCGCCGACCTGAACACCTATTTCAGCGAGCAGCAGACCGCCTTCATCATGGGCACCCGCTCCCTGGACGAGTGGGACGACTATGTCGCCACCGTCAAGTCCATGGGCGTCGACCAGATGATCGCCGTGAACCAGGCTGCCGTGGATCGCGCGGCCCAGTAAACCGACGCATCGGGTAACCCCGCGCCGCGGGCGGGCTTCCGGCCTGCCCGCGGCCTTTCCATTTCGCGCCCCCGGCCGGGGCGAAGACAAGGGGGAATCGCTGTGACGACGGCGAGCTCATCGGGCAAGAAAACCTGGCAGGCCCGGGCGGTCAAGGCGCTGAAGCGCGACAAATACCTGCTGCTCATGTTCCTGCCCATCACGGCCTACTACATCATTTTCCATTATATCCCCATGACCGGCGCGATCATCGCCTTCAAGAAGTTCCAGCCGGGCCACGGCATTTACGCGGGCCAGTGGGTGGGCCTCAAATGGTTCATCCAGTTCTTCAGCTCGCCCTTCGCGGCGCGCACCATCCGGAACACCGTGTTCATTTCGCTCTATTCCATCCTATTCGGCTTCCCGCTGCCCATCCTGTTCGCGGTCTGCATCATGCAGATCGATTCCGGCAAATTCCGCCGCGTCGTGCAGACGGTCAGCTACCTGCCCCACTTCATCTCCACCGTGGTGCTTGTGGGCATGATCACCAACATGTTCAGCATCAACCACGGCATCGTCAACGACCTGATCGCCGCGATGGGCGGCGAGCGCATCAACTTCCTCATCAACCCGCGATGGTTCAGGACGCTGTATGTGGGCTCGGGCGTGTGGCAGAGCTTCGGCTTCAACTCGATCATCTACATCGCGGCCATCACGGGCATCGATCCCACGCTCTATGAAGCGGGCAAGATCGACGGCATCACCAAATTCAAAGAAGTCGTCTACATAACGATTCCCATGATTTCGCAGACCATCGTCATGCTGTTCATCATGCAGCTGGGCCGCATCATGAGCGTCGGCTTTGAAAAGGTCTTCCTGATGTACTCCACGGCGGTCTACGAGACGGCGGACGTGATTTCAACC
>JAIKZT010000057.1 GCA_024682015.1 Clostridia bacterium | reverse complement strand
GTGACCAGCGATACGACGATGGTCGTCCTGGTGCCGCGCAGGAAATATTGATAATAGTTTGCAAAGATGTTTGCGACCGTGCTCATGGGTTCCGCTTTCCGTATTCAGTGATATGCGTTGTTATTCGTGAAATGATGTGGTTAGTGTATAGTTATGCATGGCGGATGTCAAGGGGTTTTTGAATAATTTTTGCATTTTATTTTATATCGGTGCATATTATTAATTATTCATGAATATATAGGCCTATATACGCATAAAACGGAATGCAAAGAAAAAGGACGCAGCAGAAATGCGCTCTGCCGCGTCCTTTGTTTTCTGTTTTACGCGGGCTAAGGAGGGTCACCGCAGGCACAAACCGCCCCGCCCTATTCCTTGCGGTAGACGACTTTTCCGTCCACGACGGTCATGACGGCGCAGGCGGCCAAAAGCTCCTGCGGCGGGCAGGTGAAGATGTCCCTGTCGCACACGGTGAAGTCCGCCAGATAGCCCGGCCGGATGCGGCCTTTTCTGTGCTCCTCGAACTCCGTCCAGGCCGACTCGATGGTATAGGCGTCCACTGCGTCGTAAATGTCCACGCATTCCGAAGGGTTCCAGCCGCCTGCGGGGTAGCCGTCGAAGCCCTGCCTCGTGACCGCGCAGTACAGGTTGGGGAAGGGATCCAGCTTCTCGATGGGGGAGTCCGTGCCGTACGACACGTGCAGGCCCCTTCTGTGCAGGCTGCCGAAGGCGTAGCTGGTCGCGCCCTTTTCCGGGGTCACGCGCGTCTCCATCTGGCGGATATCGGCATGCAGGAAGACCGGCTGGGCCAGGATGTACAAGTTCTGCGACACAATGCGATCGAGCTGTCCGGCGCTCGATACCTGGCAGTGGACGATGCCATTGCGGTTCGGATTCGTCCCCGTCGGGTCCGCCGCGGCATAGGCCTGCAGCGTCAGCTCCAGCGCGCCGTCGCCGATGCAGTGGGTCGCGACCTGGATGCCATGCTCCGCCGCGATCCGGCAGTATTCGTTCAGATCCTCCGCTGAGAGGTGCATCATGCCGAACGTCCCGGGCTTGTCGCAGTATTCGTCGAGCATGAAGGCGGTCCGCCCGCCGAGTGACCCGTCACAGACCAGCTTGAGCGGCCCGAAGCGGAAGAACGGATTGCTGCTGCCGCTACGGCCATAGGGGCCGCCCTTCAGATAGGCCTTCAGGTCGTCCGGGCTGTGGAAGCAGCGCTGCAGGTAGTAGCGGACCGGGCAGCCGCCCCCGTCGTACGCCTTGATGACCCCCTCAAAGCAGATATCGTAAGGCCCGACGGGGTCCGCGACGTCGTTGCTCTGCACGCTCGTCAGGCCCTTCGAGGCCGCGTGCTGGGCGCCAACGCGCAGGTACTCCGCGTAATCGTCCGCGGTCAGCGCGGGGAAGGCGTTCCTGCAGAACAGCTGGCCGGCTTCCTTGAAGAAGCCGGTCGGTTCACCGTCCTCGCCGCACTCGATCATGCCGTTTTCCACAAAACCGTCCCACTCCGGGAAGTTCCTTAAGATCTCGATCAGCTTGCTGTTTCCGGAGCCGACGTGCTGGTCGCCGCGCTTCAGGAACACGGGGACTTCTGTCGAGATGCGGTCCAGATCGAAGCGGGTCAGCGGCCGCTTTTCGCCCGACGTGAACAGGTCTTCCATCCAACCGGAGCCCACGATGCCGTTTGCCGCCCGCTCGGGATGCTCCCGGGCATAGCGCCGGCAGCGCTCGACGACGTCGTCGATGGACGTCGCGCCCGCCACGTCCGCCTGCCACAGGGACTCGCCGACGGACATGAGGTGCATGTGCGTATCGTTGAACCCTGGGACCATGGTGCGGCCCTCCAGATCCACCCTTTCGCAGTCCGGGGAGGCTTCCTTTAAGATGTCCTCCGTCGTGCCGGTCTTTTGAATGATGCCGTCTTCCGTCAGGACCGCCTCGCAGAAACGCTCCCGTTCGAGATAGATTTTTCCGTTATAAAATGCTGATTGACGCATAGGCCCAACCTCCGTTTCTATTTTGCTTCCATTATAAAGGAAATCGGCAGCCTTCCACAATACGGGAATGCAAAAGGCAGGCCGCGCAAGGCAGCCCGCCTTTGATGGATGATGATATGGCTTCGCGAAAGCGTTCCGCGAGGGGCAGCGCCTTACAGCCCCGCCTCCGCCTTCAGCGTTTCGACCATGTCGCACTTTTCCCACGTGAAGTCCGCGTCCTCGCGGCCGAAGTGGCCGTACGCCGCGGTCTTGCGGAAGATGGGACGGCGCAGGTCGAGCTTTCTGATGATGCCGCCCGGCGTAAAGTCGAATGTCTTGCGGACGATCTCCGCGATCCTGTCGTCGGGCAGTTTGCCGGTGCCCTGCGTGTCCACGAGGATGGATACGGGCTGGGCGATGCCGATGGCGTAGGCCAGCTCGATCTCGCAGCGGTCCGCGAGGCCTGCCGCCACCACGTTCTTCGCGGCATATCTGGCCGCGTAGCAGGCAGATCTGTCGACCTTCGTGGGGTCCTTGCCCGAGAAGGCGCCGCCGCCATGGCGCGCGTAACCGCCGTAGGTGTCGACGATGATCTTGCGGCCGGTCAGGCCGGAGTCGCCGTGCGGGCCGCCGATGACGAAGCGGCCTGTG
>JAIKZT010000022.1 GCA_024682015.1 Clostridia bacterium | reverse complement strand
GCAACATCATCAAAAATGTGAAGAGCGTCGTCGTTCCCAACACCGGCGGACTGGCCGGCATGGAGGTTGCGGCGGCGGCAGGCATCGCTTTCGGAAAGGCGGAAAAAGAGCTGGAGTGCATCGCCGAAGCGAGCGAAGAGGACAAGGAAAGGATGCGCAGGCTTCTGAAGGAAGCGGAGTTCACCGTCGCGCCGACGTACGGCACGGAGGTGCTCGAGATCATCATTACGTTGGAAGCACAGGGGCACACGTCCATGGCGCGGATCATCAAGCGCCACGCTAACATCGTCCGCATCGAAAAGGATGGGCAGGCGCTGTTCGAAAAGAGCGGTGACGACGACCAGGACGACGCGGGCAAGCCGGACAAGAGCCTCTTGAACATAAAGGATATTTACGATTTCGCGAAGACCTGCGATCTCGCGGACGTCCGGCCTTTCATCGAGCGGCAGGCGGCCTTCAACTCGGCCATCTCCGCGGAAGGACTTAAGGGACAGTGGGGCGCCAGCGTCGGCAAGAGCGTGCTGGAATTCAAGGGCGATTCCCTGCGCAGTCAGGCGATCGCCGCGGCGGCAGCCGGATCCGACGCCCGCATGAGCGGCTGCGAACTGCCGGTCGTCATCGTGTCCGGTTCGGGCAACCAGGGCATTACGGCGTCCATGCCGGTCATCACTTACGCGAAAGCCCTCGGCAAAAGCGAGGAGGAGATGCTCCGCGCGCTCGTCATGAGCGACCTTACCGCCCTCCACCAGAAGGCCGGCATCGGGCCCCTCTCCGCGTTCTGCGGCGCCATGTGCGCGGCCTCCGGCGCGGGCGCGGGCATCGCGTTCCTGCAGGGAGCGAGCGAGGAGGAGGTCGAGAAGGTCATCATCACCTCCCTCGGACAGATCTCCGGCATGATCTGCGACGGCGCGAAGGCATCGTGCGCGGCGAAGATCGCTTCCGCCGTGGACTGCAGCATCCTCGCCTGGGAGATGCTGGGCAAAGGCCGGCGGCTGAAAGGCGGCGACGGCATCCTCGACGACGACGTCGAGAAATGCATCGACAACATCGGCAGGCTCGGGCGCATCGGCATGGCCGAGACGGATCACGTGATCCAGGCCATCATGACGGAGTAGGCCGTACAGTCTGACGTGCCAGCCTGGCTGCAGTCCGGCTGCCCAGCTCAAAGACACCAAACCACATCGACTAAAAAAGGCGCATCGTCCTTGCGGACGGTGCGCCTTTTCATTGCCTCCAAGCCCTCGAAATCTCCGAAGTTGGTTCCATTCTATCATAATTTATTGTTCGAAGACCCGAAGGTTCAGAGGCGAAAGAGGAGCTGTATGATGTTTGTCTGCGCTTGCTAGTCGGTCATCCGGACGATCTCGTCGCCTTCGCCCTTCGGGGCGTCATCCTTGTCGATCCAGAAGATCTTGATGGAATCCGCCTCCTCGCCGGCTTCGACAGGCGTTTCGCTGGGCTGCGTGACCACAGCCAGCCCGAGGAACCGGCCGTTCTCGTCGAAGGAAGCGACCAGGACCGGCGCCGCCTCGCGTGTGCTTGTGTTTCTTCCGCGGCGACGGTACAATGAAAGAAAAAACTCTGAAAACCGCACATATAAGACATTGCAAGGAGGCAACCCATGAAGAGATCCTTAGGCGCCAAGCGCCTCGTATACCCCCTGCCGGTGCTGATGGTCGGGTCATACGGCGAAGACGGCCGGCCAGACGTTTGCAACGTGGGCTGGGGCTGCGTCAGCGTAAGCGAACCGCCCTGCGTGCAGATCGCGCTGCGGCCGATCCGCCAGACGCTGGCCAACATCCGGCATACCGGCGCGTTTACCGTCGGTATTCCCAGCGCCTGCCACGAGGTGCAGGCTGACTACTTCGGCTGCGTTTCGGCCAAGCAGGAACCGGACAAGATCGGCAAGGCCGGCATGCACGCCGTACCTTCCGAGTGCGTGAATGCGCCCATCATCGAAGAGTTTAAGCTGACCCTCGAGTGCAAGGTCGTCTGCATGCACGAGTACGGCAGCCATGTGCAGATCACGGGCGAGATCGTGAACGTGCTCGCGGACGAGGACGTCGTCGGCGAAGACGGCATCGTGAATATCGAAAAGCTCGACCCGATCGTGGTGGACCCCTCCGCGGACACCTATCACCGCATCGGCGAGCGCATCGGCAAGATCTTCCACGACGGCCTGGCGCTGAAATAGAGCAGACAAAAACGCCCGTTTTCGAACATATCCGCAAAAGGATGCATAGTTATCCTCTGCGGATACTTTCGGCCTGCTGCGGGGCGATTAGGGGCCTTAGCGGGCATCTGAGAAGGCAGGTAGACCATGGACACCCAGAGCATCTACAACCAGTTATACGACCATGCAGAGTTCTACCGGCCCCCGCGGGAAGAGCACAGCGCCTTCCTGGAGGTGGCCTACGGCTGCAGCTGGGCAGGCTGCGCGTTCTGTGACTTCATCCGCGACGAATACAAGGTCTACAGCCTGAAGGACGTGTCCCGCAAGGCGCAGCTGCTGGCGCAGGTGATCGGCGATAAGA
>JAIKZT010000295.1 GCA_024682015.1 Clostridia bacterium | reverse complement strand
TACATGCCCGAGCACGAACCGCACGTCGGACAGGTGTGCAGGCAGTAATCCTCGAGTTTGTCGTCGTCGATCCTGCCGGCGCTGTAGGCTCCCACCGCCTCGAACATGCTGGAGAGGCTCGTCTTCTTCCCGTCGATGCGCCCGGCCAGCATGGGGCCGCCGGACACGAACACGGTGGGAATGTTGAGCCGCCCGGCCGCCATGAGCAGCCCCGGCACGTTCTTGTCGCAGTTCGGGACCATCACGAGGCCGTCGAACCCGTGGGCGAGCGCCATGGCTTCCGTGGAGTCGGCGATCATCTCGCGGGTGATCAGGGAGTATTTCATCCCCGTGTGCCCCATGGCGATGCCGTCGCAGACCGCGATGGCGGGAAACACGATGGGCGTTCCGCCGGCCATGGCCACGCCGATCTTCACGGCGTCGACGATCTTGTCGATGTTCATGTGACCCGGCACGATCTCGTTATACGAGCTGACGATGCCGATGAGCGGCCTCGCCTGCTCTTCCTTCGTTAAGCCGAGCGCGTGATACAGGCTTCTGTGCGGCGCGTTGTTGAATCCGTCTACAATTGTCTCTTTGATCATGTCGTATTCCTTTAGTTGTTGACTAACTTATCCTCATCGCTCCAGCTGTACATCTTGCGGACTTCGCGGCCGACGACTTCGGAGGGATGCTCCGTTGCGAGCTTTCTGAGCGCGTTGAAGTGGACCTGTTCTCCCGCGCCCATCTCCAGCAGGAATTCCTTTGCGAAGGAGCCGTCCTGGATGTCGCGCAGGACCTTCTTCATGTTCTGTTTGACTTCGGGGCCGATGATCTTCGGGCCTCTGGTGTAATCGCCGTATTCGGCGGTATTGGAAACGGAGTAGCGCATGCCCTCAAAGCCGCTCTGATAGATCAGGTCGACGATGAGCTTCATCTCGTGGATGCATTCGAAGTAGGCGTTTCTCTCGTCATAGCCTGCTTCGGTCAGCGTCTCAAAGCCCGCCTGCATCAGCGCGCAGATGCCGCCGCACAGGACGGCCTGTTCGCCGAAGAGGTCGGTCTCGGTCTCGGTGCGGAACGTGGTCTCCAGGACGCCGGCTCTCGCTCCGCCGATACCCAGCGCATAGGCCAGCGCGATGTCGAGCGCATCGCCCGTCGCATCCTGTTCGATGGCTACGAGGCACGGTACGCCTTTGCCCGCCTGGTATTCGCTGCGGACGGTGTGGCCGGGGCCCTTCGGGGCGATCATGATGACGTTGACGTTCTTGGGAGGCTTGATGCAGCCGAAGTGGATGTTGAACCCGTGCGCGAACGCGAGAGTCTTGCCTTCGGTGAGGTGCGGCGCGATGCTTTCCTTGTACAGTTTCGCCTGCTTTTCATCGTTGATCAGGATCATGATCAGGTCGGCGTTCGCGGCGGCGTCGGCGGCCGTCATGACGGTGCAGCCCTGCGCTTCTGCTTTCGCCCAGCTCTTGCTGCCCTCGTACAGGCCGACGATGACCTTGATGCCGGACTCCATCAGGTTCAGCGCGTGCGCGTGACCCTGCGAACCGTACCCGATGATGGCGACTGTCTTGTCCTTGAGCTTGTCGAGGTTGCAGTCCTGCTGATAGAAAATTCTCTGCATGTTCTACTCTCCTTGTTGTTTAAGAATGTATGGTAAATATAAGTTTTAGATGTGTATTATCGCAGCGGTTAGGTCCGCTGCGGCAAACTCTGAAGAAATCGTCTGCGGACCCGATTTTCGAGCGGATCAAGTTCCGGACGCGCGCGTAAGCGCTGCGGCGGAGCGGTGTCTGAAGCCGCGTTTTGCATAGACAAAACCGGCCGAGTTCGCGAAGCTGCGCCGGAACTTCACGCGAAGAAAATCGCTGGTCCGCCAGATTTCTGAAGGTGCGCCGCAAGCGGACCTGCCGCTGCGTTTTTTCCATCAGACCGCGTCGAAGATGTTGCCCGCGCAGTCGATGCAGATGATGCCCGAGCGGCACATTTCCACGATGCCCAGCGGCTTCATGCGGTCGAGGAACTCCTCCATGATGGACGGTTCACCCGAGACCTCCACGCAGATGACGTCGGGATTGAAGTCCACGATGGCCGCGTGGTAGAGATCCGCCGCTTTTTTGAGTTCCGCGCGGCTCTCCGTCGTGTTGCGGACCTTGACGAGCATATGCTCGCGCTCGATGTTGTTGTCCGTGCGCATGAGCTTGACCTGCTTGACCTCGTGCAGCTTGCCCAACTGCTTCAGCAGGAAGCCGCGCCCGTAGTCGTCGCCGTCGAACGTGACCGTGATCCGCGAATACCTCGGATCTTCCGTCTCGCCGACGGACAGCGTGTCGATGTTGAAGCCCTTGCGCATGAACATGCCGGCGACGCGGGTGAGCACGCCGAAGTTGTTTTCCACGTAGATCGCTACGACGCTCCTCATTGCCTTCCCTCCTTCGCCGTGATCAGGTCGTCTATGGTGCCGCCGTTTGGCAGCATCGGCAGGACCAGTTCCCAGGTATCGATCATGGCTTCGACCACGTAAGGCTTGTCCGAAGCCATGGCGCGTCCGAGCGCCGCCTTGAACCCTTCGAGGTCAGTGACCCGCTCCGCTTCGGCCCCGTAGCCTTTGGCGACCATGCAGAAGTCCGTCTGCCGGTCGGGCAGCGTGGCTGAGTAGCGGCTGCCGCAGTACACCACCTGCAGCTGGCGCACCATGCCCAGCGAATGGTTGTTCAGGAGCACGATGACCACCGGCACCTTATACGTGACGGCCGTCGCGAGCTCGATGAGGTTCATGGAAAAACTGCCGTCGCCCGTGATCATGATGGGCTTGATGCCTGTCGCCAGATAAGCGCCGATGGCCGCGCCCAGGCCATAGCCCATGGCGCCGAGGCCCCCGCTGGACAGGAATTTGCGCGTCCGTTCGAATTCGAGGTACTGCGCCGCCCACATCTGGTGCTGGCCGACATCCGTCGTGACGATGGTTTCGGGCGTCTTCATCTCGTTGATGGCGTCGTACAGCTTCTTCGGCGTAAACGGATTGTCTGCCGCTTTCTCCATCTCGTCCTGAAGGCGCCTGCCCTCTTCCTTATACGCTTCGACCTGCGCCATCCACGCGGGATGCTCCGCTTTATCGACGCTCTCGAGAATGCGGGTGACGGAGAACGAAATGTCCCCGATCAGGCCGACGTCCACGTTGATGTTCTTATTGATCTCCGAGAAGTCCGGATCGATCTGGATGATGCTCTTGCCTGCCACGTACGCCTCGCGGTTGCCCGTCGCGCGGTCCGAAAACCGCACGCCGATGCCGATGATCAGATCCGCATCCCAGTTCGCCTTCGTGGAAGCGTAGCGGCCGTGCATGCCCTGCATGCCCAGGAACCGTTCGCAGCTGTCGGGGATGCAGGACGTTCCCATGAACGTGCTCCCGATGCAGGCGTCGATCCGGTCCGCCAGCGCCATGATCTTTCTGCCAAGATTGCGGCTTCCCGCGCCGCCGCCCACGTAGATGTAGGGCTTCTTCGCCGCATTGATGAGCTCTACAGCCTTCCTGATCTCCGTCTCCGGCGCGTATTCCTCCTGGAAAGGCGCTACTTCGTACCAGCTCTTGAAGTCCGCCTCCGCGGCCTGCACGTCGCTGGGGATGTCCACGAGCACGGGGCCGGGACGGCCTGATTTAGCGATGCGGAACGCCTCGCGTATCGTGTCGGCGAGCTTGCGGATGTCCGTCACATAGAAGTTATGCTTCGTGATGGGCATGGTGATGCCGATCGTGTTGATCTCCTGGAACGAGTCCTTGCCGATGAAATACGTCGGCACGTTGCCGGTTATCGCGACGACGGGCACGGAATCCATCATGGCTGCAGCGAGCCCCGTCGTAAGGTTCGTGGCGCCCGGGCCGGACGTGGCCAGCACGACGCCGACCTTGCCGGTCGCGCGGGCATAACCATCCGCCGCGTGGGCGGCGCCCTGTTCGTGGGCGGTCAGCACATGGGTGATGCGGGCCTGATTCCGGTAGAGCTGATCGTAGATCTGCAGGACCTGTCCTCCGGGATAGCCGAAGATGTGCGTAACGCCCTGCTCGATCAAGGTTTCAATGATGATCTGTGAGCCTTTGAGTCTTTGTATGTTCATAAACGCCTTCTGTTTTGGTGAATTAACACAAATACTAACACCGATTTTTTGTGTTGTCAATCAAAGCTTCTTTCTGCTGGCGGGTCATGCGCTTGATCTCGGCCTCGCGGCTGAGCGCCCGTCCGTACTCGTACGGACCCTCGACGTGGACGAGTTCGCAAGGCCCCCGGCCCCGCGTGTATTTCGCGCCGACGCCGTAGTTGTGCTGCTTCAGGCGCGCCTGGGGATCCGTCGAGATGCCGCAGTACAGGGTATCGTCCGCGCAGCGCAGCAGATAGACGTACCGCTGGGCGTAGACGCGCTTCTTCAGTTCCGTCCTGGCAGGGTCACTCAAGAGTCTCGTCCTCCCTTTCCGCCTGCGCGGCCCGCTCTTCCTCCCGCGCTTTGCGCGCCTGTTCTTTTTTGCGGTTCTGTACGTAGTAATACAGGATGCCGACGAAGCAGACCGCTTCTATGAGAAAAGCCAGAAGTGCTTTCATGTGCGTTCCTTTCCGCGCCATGCAGCGCATAGATAATATATTATATCACAAAAAGAGCCCGGTAAGCATAGAGCTTATCGAGCTTCGCGACGGATTCGCTTAAAGGGCGAGAATGGTGGAGATCATGAGCGCGGCGATCGCTATGGAGCTGAAGATCCACAGGATGAGCCAGACCCAGCTGACCTGGCGGTTCCTCACCTCGGGCATGTCCACGACCGCCAGTTTTTTCAGCTTTTCGCTGTATCTCAGCGGCAGCATCTGACCCTCCCGGTAAATGGACGACGCAGATCCGGCCGTTAACTTCATGACGGACGGAACGATGAGGTCCTTGATCAGGACCAGCTCCCCGTCTTCCCGCTCATAGGCCATGTCCATGAGGTAATCGCAGGGCACCTCCCGCGAATCCACGGCCCGGTTCGTGGGCACCATCAGCCGCACGCGGTCGCGCCGCATGGCTTTTTTCAGTTTTGCGATCGTGCCCTGCGCGTGCTTCGCCTTCGAACTGAGATGCATGTACATGGTGGACGCGGTGTCCCACAGGTTGTAGAGGGCAAGCAGTTCCAGTATGATGCCTACGATCAGTAATGTTTTGTCGCTCAAGGGAGTGCTCCTTTATAAACAGCTTACAAGCGCTTTATTGTATCACATAATGGACACGGGGACTATTCCTTGTCCCACATCCGGAGTAACCCGGACCATCCTCAATGGTTTTTCAGATAGGCCTTCACGTACCGGCAGGCCTCGTCTTCACCCTTTTCGGCCAGCACCGTCAGAAACTCCGTGATGAGCGCCTCGGACGCCGGGTGCATGAAGACGTGAGGCCGCATCCTGTCCTGATAAGCCAGCGGCGAGCGCTGCGTATAGGACTCCTTCTGATACGTCTTGCAGGCCGCGACCCGGTCGCAGAACATCTCCGCCACGTACTTTGCGGGCATCTCGACCGCCTGGAATTGTGCAATCAGCCCCCTGCGGCTGCCGCCCTCCTTCAGAAAGTCGCGCTGCGCCTGGCTGGGATAGTCGATCCAGTACTCGAAATGGTGCCGATTGCGGCCCTTGTGGTGCATCCACGCCGTGCTGGCGCCCGTCTGCTGGCGCTCCTGGTCGTTGGGGCTGCGAAAGCCCTGGTAATGCCTGCAGCCGGGCAGAAACTCGGACGGGCTGTACTTCGACAGATCGTGGGTCAGCCCCTGCCGGTACAGGCCGATCCGAAAGCACAGCCGCCGCACTTCCCGGCGGTGAGCTGTCACGGTCTTAAAATGTTTCCAGGCGTTCTTCAGATGCATGCAACGTAATGTTTATTCTGTTAACTAATGATTCCTATTCATTCGCGATCGCTTCCGCCATCTCGATGGCCTCGTCGATGTGACTGCAGAAGTATTCCCTGCCGACCTTGTCCGCGAACCCGCTGTGTTCCATGACCTTGAAGGGCTGGGGGTTCACGTGGGAGAAGATCACCTGCGTCCCCTGCGCCTTAAACTTCCCGTACAGGGTTTCCAGCATGGACAGAGCCGTGGCGTCCAGCGCGGTCACACTGCGCATGCGCAGCACGAGCGCCTTCGTCGCCTTCTTGGCAGTGATCTGCGTCAGCTTTTCAACGCTGCCGAAGAACAGAGGCCCTTCGATCTCGTAGATGCTGACCTCGGGCAGGATGCGGCGCAGACCGCTCTCTTCGTCTTCGGGCGCCTCTTCCCACTTGCGGATGTCCGTCTCTTCACTCATGCGCTTCATGAACAGCAGGCACGCGAGGCCCAGGCCCACCGCGATGGCGACCACGAGGTCGAACACGATAGTCAGCAGGAAAGTGATGACGAGCACGATGATGTCGCTCTTGGGAGCCGTCTTCACCATGCGCACGAACGGCCGCCACTGGCACATGTTGTACGCGACGACGAACAGCACCGCCGCGATGACGGGCATGGGGATGAACGAAGCGAACGGCATCAGCAGCACGAGCACGAGCAGCAGCACGATGGAATGCACCATGCCGGCTACAGGCGTCTTGCCACCGTTGTTGATGTTCGCCGCGGTGCGCGCGATGGCGCCGGTCGCGGGAATACCGCCAAACAGGGCGGATCCGATGTTGCCGATGCCTTGGGCGATCAGTTCGGTATCCGGGCGGTGCTTGTCGCCGGTCATGCCGTCTGCCACGACGCACGACAGCAGCGATTCGATGGCCGCGAGGATCGCGATCGTCACCGCGTTCGGGAACATGGACCGCACGAGGGAGAAGCTCAGCTGCGGCATGTGCAGGTGCGGCAGGCTGCTGCTGACCGTGTACAGATCGCCGATCGTGTTCACCGGCAGATGGGCCAGCTTCACGAGCAGTGAGCCGGCCAGTACCGCGATGAGCGATGCCGGGATCTTCTTCGACACCCGCGGCCACAGGATGAGGATGGCCAGGCTGACCGCGCCGACCAGCAGCGCCCACGGATTGAGGGTGCCGAAGTTCTTGGCAACAGCTTCGACCTTCTCCACCGTTTCGATGGTAACGGTGCCCGCCGGATACGTAAGCCCGAAAAAGTCCTTCAGCTGGCCGATCAGGATCGTAACCGCGATGCCGGCCGTAAAGCCGATCGTGATGGTGCTGGGGATGAACCGGATGAGCTTGCCCAGGCGCAGAATGCCCATGAGGATGAGCAGGATGCCGGCCATGATGGTGGCCACCATGAGCCCTCCCAGTCCCGCGCTGGCGACGATGCCGGCCACGATCGTGGCAAAAGCAGCCGTGGGACCTGCGATCTGCACCTTGCTGCCGCCGAAGGCTGAGATGAGGAAGCCCGCGATGATGGCGGTATACAGTCCCTCCTCAGGGCCGACGCCCGACGCAAGGGCCAGCGCGATGGACAGCGGAAGCGCGATGACGGCAACGATGATGCCCGAAACGACGTCCGAGGTCAGATCCTTGGCGGAGTAGTTCTTCAGACTCGTCCAGAGCATGGGTTTGATGGGTTCCATAAAATAAAAGACCTTCTCTTTCCTGAAATATCACACAAATAGGTATTATATCAAAGAGAAGGTCTATAATCTACAGAAACTTGTCGTATCGCTTCATCAGGCTCTGCAGGCGCCGCGAGGAATACTCTATAGCACGCCCTGCCCCATCAGCTGCGCGATGGTGTACAGCGCGTCGGATGCCGCCAGGCGATTGTCCGTCAGCAGGTCGTACAGCGCATCCTCCGACAGCACGCCGCGCTTCAGGTCCTGCGGCAGTTTGCCGGCCTCGTCGGCTTCAAAGTCCTTCCGCCAGTCCGAGCCGTAGTACTCGTCCAGGTCCATCATGGTCTCCTGGATCGCCGCGTAATCGGCCAGCGCCTGCTGAAAACGCTTCAGCACCTCGCCAGCCTCGTCCATCTTCGCTTCCATCTCGCGGATGCGGCGTATCTGTTTCGTTTCCTTCATCGCCAACCTCCTTTATCGATACGAATGAAGCCCCGAAAGCAGGGTATTGACCCCCACATAGGTAAATAATACGGCCACGAACCCCAAAGCCGCAAATACAGCCGATTTTCGGCCTTGCAGGCCCTTGTTCAGGCGCAGGTGCAGGTAGATGGCGTAGATGATCCACGTGATCAGCGACCAGGTCTCCTTCGGATCCCAGCTCCAGTATGAGCCCCAGGCGCGCTTCGCCCAGATGGCCCCGGTGATCATGCAGAGGGTCAGAAACAGGAACCCCAGCGAGACCGCCCGGTACGTGATGGTGTCCAGCGTCTTCTCGTCCGGAAAATGCGCCCTTGCGAACACGCTGCTCTGCAGCTGTTTCTGAAACAGGAAGACCATGGCCACGCCGAACGCGACGCCGAAAGACCCGTACGCGACGATGGCCGTGCACACGTGAAAGCCCAGCCAGCTGCTCTGAAGCGCCGGCATCAGCGCGTGGATGTCGCGGCTCTGCATGGCTGCGTAGCCGATCACCAGAAAGACGACTGGCGCCACGAAGCAGCCGAGCGCGTTGAAATCGTACTTTTTCACGAAGATCAGAAAGCACAGCGTTATGCCCCAGGCAAAAGCCGTCGCGAATTCGTACTGGTTCGTCAGCGGCAGTCTGCCCGCATTGATCCCGCGGGAAGCGATGCAGATCGTATGCACCGCGAAAGCCACCGCCATGAGGACGAACGCGATCTTGGCCGCCCTCTCCTTTTTCGCCGCTATAAACAGGAAATAGCCCGCCGCGGCCCCCAGGTACAGCACCAGCGCCGCCATGAAACTGGCGGATTCAATAGTCGTCAGGATGGGATTCGTCGTCATAAGCCCTTGTACCTTCTTCATCTGCGGAGACGGGCGTCTCTTCATATACCGGCCGCCAGTAGAACGCCATGAAAATGCCTGTCAGCATGAGCATGGCGGAAATGCCCACCATCAGTTCCGCAGGATCCTTTTTGATCACGATCAGCGTATACTGCTCTGGGCTGCGGAACACGAAATCGTACTCGTTGACCTTCACGGGCGCGTCCATCGCCGCGAAGTCCATGCCCTTGATCTCCCCGTTGTAGCAGACCGTAAACAGGCTGCGCGGGTTCTTCAGGAGCGGCGTCGCACTGTAATAGCCGCCTGCCGGGTCCGCCGCAAAATCCGGGTAGAACTTGTTGAACAGCAGCGCGAGGTTCGGCCTGTCATCCGGCCCCGTCGTTTCGCCGACGCACACCAGATCGGACCGCTGCAGAGTCCCGTCCTTATAAATGTCGATCGTGTTCGCCCAGCCCGTGGAATCCTGAAAGAGATCCCAGCCGAAGGCGGTCATGGGATGGTTCACGCTGGCCTCGCCGGAGACAGTCTGCCCGCTGCCGTCCGATACCGTCAGATGCGCCACGTACTGGTCCACGGTGAAATCGTCCCGCAGGCGCACCTCGAAGTCGTCGATGCGCAGCCAGAGCCCCGTATCCGCGACCGGCTGGAAACTGCCGGGAATGCCGTAGACGGAGTACTCGCGGCTCACAAAGTCGCCCGCGATGAAACCGATGATCACGAGCAGCATGCCCAGGTGGCACAGCCAGGTGCCGAAGGCCCCGATGCGGCGCTTTCTGGCCCTGCGGAAGTTCGAGACGGACACCGGCAGCCTGCGCACGCTGCACAGCAGGAGATTCAGACAGAGAAGGCCTGCTGCCGCCAGCACCCAGGGCTTTCGAAAATACGCCCTCGGAGCGTTCGCGAGACTGCCGGCTATGCACACGCCGATGAGGGCTGCGAGCAGGGCCATGCTCACCTTCATGCTCGTAAAGACCCGTATGCATTTCTGCCAGGAGGACTGTTTCTCCAAGTATTACCCTTTCCGGCTGATCCGCCGTGCGCTGCCGCGCTCAAAAACAAAGCCGGGCGCTCGGCCCGGCCTTGGCTCGTCTGCTTTAGAAATACCCGAGCGCCTGCCGCGCGAGCTCTTCCGCCTTATCCAGGCAGTAGCGGGACAGTGTGGAATTATGCGCGCCCTCGCTGTTCTCGACGAATACGAAATCCCAGTAGAACTGCGCGTCCCGGTCGAGCGCGCGGATCTCGTCGAGCTTTGCGTCGCTCATCGTCTTTCCGGCGATCGCGGCAGCGAGCTTTCCGTTGAGCTCCACGAGCAGCGCAGAGATCTCGTTCTCACGCCCGGTGATCTCATCCTGGATGGCTTTCACCTGACCCCTCAGATCCGCGTGGCAGAGCGCGCACTGGCCCTCGATTAAGTCCAGATTCGCCAGCGGGCTGATGAGCTCGTGGTCGGCATACGGCATAGCCGTCTCTTCGTCGTAGTCAAAGCTCATGTGGCAGTCCGCGCAGGTGTACATGCCCACGTGCTGGCTGCCCTCTCCGTAGAACGTCTCGAACTCCGGATGCTGCACCTTGATCTGCCCGACGCCGGTGTTTTCGTTCGTGTAGTCCACAAAACCGATCTCGTTATAGTGCGCAAGGATGGCGTCCGGATGGATGCCGGCCAGATCGCTGTACGGCACGTTCGTGGCGTTCAGGTTATCCGGATCTGTGAAATCCTTTTCGAAATAATACTCGATGTGGCACTGCGCGCAGGCGATGTCCGCCGCGTTCACGTCGCCGGAAGCGATCTCGTCGCTCATGGCGCGGTCCATGTAGTCGTGGACGATGTGGATCGTGCCCGGCTCGTTCGCATGGCAGGTGTAGCAGCTGATGGGCTCCTCCATCTGCGCGAACGCTTCGCCGAAATCCATGCTGTAGGCGTCCGTTCCCAGCGCGTTGACCAGCGCCGAGAAATCCGGCGTCTTGCACGTAAGGCAGTTCGCCAGCTTGTGCGGACGCGTCGTCTCGGCGATGTCCTCCAGCGTGTGGCTGTGCCCCACCGCTTCGGTGTAGTCGAACGCGAAGCCCATGCCCTGGTACAGCACGGTGATGTCCGGATTCGTTTCGGTGTATTTGATCCGCCCAGCCGCATCGCCCACATTGTCAGCGTTCTTCATGTACGTCGCGTACTCGTTCGGATAATAGGCAGCCCACTCCGCCGCGGTGACCACGCCATTGGCCCGGCTCGCCTGCACAGCAGGCACTTGGGGTACGGGGATCTCGGCGATGGAGCTGACCGCGTTCGCCGCGACCTTCTTCTCGTAGCGGAAGTCCTGGCTGAACCTGAAGAGGCTTCCGAGGAAGAGCCCCAGCAGCGCCAGTCCTAATGCGGGCCACAGCCATTTGTTTTCCTGTTTATTGTGCATAGTTTCTCTTCAACCCGGGAAATAACTCTCATATAAGCATACAGGATTGTTGCGAAATCAGCAAGGAGAAAGAAGACCGTCTCCCTTTTAGTCGCTCAATTCCCCGCTCTCCGCGATCGGGGCAAGGCCCTCGTCGACCAGGAACACCTGCACTGTCACGTTCTCGAGCCCGTTCTCGAACTCGTAGCGCTTCGCCAGCGACGCGCCGTCCAGTTCGGAGGCGTCGATCTGTTCGGCGATCAGGTTCAGGAAGCGTCCGTCCGCGTAGTACGCGATGAGCGCTGCCACTTCTTCGCTGACGCCCTCGAGGTTCAGGTAGATGGCCGCCGTCGCGGAGTGGCCGTCCACCTTCGCCCTGCCGGAGATCACCTTCTCGGGCTTGCCGTCTGCGAAGTAGATGAACGGCGCCGTCTTCGAATCCTCGAGTCCGTCCTTCGTCGCGTACGCGATGATGTAGACGTCCTCCGTGATGCTGAAGGCCTTCGTGTACAGCGTCCTCGCCGGGTTCTCCGGGTCACAGGGGCAACTGCCGTCGGTCGTATACCAGATGTCCGCACCTTCCGTCGGCGTCGACAGCGCCACCTTCTCCTCGTAGGCTACTTCCGTGCCGCTCGGCACGTCCGCGGTGACCGCGGCGCAGACCGTATCGCTGATCATCTCTCCGAGCTCGAACTCGAACGTGCAGGCGGTGTCCACGTAGGTGCGCAGGCCGTCCACCTGCAGCGTGTACGTCTTCGCCTCGTCTGGCTCAAAGATAAGCGCCAGCTTCATGGCCAGGCCGTCCTGTTCTTCGAGCGCGCCGAACTCTGCAGGGACAGGCGTGCCGTCTGCCAGCAGGGTCAGATGGGATGCCGTAAAGTCTTCTGTCTTCACGGGCTTCGTGAACTTCACCTCGGCGCCCGTCTTCGTCAGGTTGCCGCTGCCCTCCGCCGGATCCCTGCTCACCATGTTCTGGTTGACGTCCAGCCAGATCGGCGGCACATCCATCTCGCCGGAATAGACCGGTTCGTCGTCGTTATAGCCTTCCTTGTAGTACCTGACCCTCCATCTGCCTGTAGGAACGTCCCAGCGGTAATAGCCGTTCGCCTCCGTGATGTACGTCGTCTGCTGCTCGTTGCAGAGAGGCGCGTCGGACCACTCGCTCCAGGTCTCGCCGTCGTCTTCGAGGTATTCGATCGTCACCTCGACGCCTTCGAGCGGGTTGGAGAGCATGCCCTCGTACACCGTGCCGGACGGGTCGTAGATGGCAGCGAACTTGAAGTTGAACTTCGGCGGCTTGCGGTTGATGGGTTCGATGGGCGGAACCTTATCGCACAGTTTCGGGTTGTAGCCGCGGAACGCCGCGTACATTTCGTTTTCCGCCTTCTGCGAGATCTGCTCCAGATCCTTCATCTGCATGAATGCCTGCCACGCCTCCTCGCTCTCTCTGGCCAGACCCTCGATAAAGGACAGGGCCGTAGACAGACCCGGCGGCGTCGGGATGAAGCAGGTCGCGCTCACGGCGATGTGGATGACCTGGTTCGTCCGGTATATACTCGTGTAATGGTCGCGCACCGTCTCCATATCGCGCATCGCCGTATCCTTGATGTTTGCGATCTGGCTGGCGATGCGCAGGTTGGGCAGCTCCGGGCACTGGATCATGGCGATCAGTTTCTCACAGTATTTCTGGATCTTGGCTTCGTATTCGTTCGTGATGGCGTTCAGGTCGACGATGGCCGTACTGTTCTCACCGTTGATCTCCTTCTTGATCTCCAGGCCGACGGAAATGACGTTGACAGCGGTGCCGAATCTATCAGCCAGCTTGCCGGCACGCATGTTCCACTTGGCAGCTTGCCGCGGTTGTATTTTGCCCGCGATATCGTTGGCTTTCAATGACTCGTTAACGTAGACTTTGATGTTCGCCTGGGTTCCCTCTGACACGACGAGATTGGCGACATCGTTGACGACACCCGTTACCACCTGACCTTCCGAACTGAAGATGGAGAAGCCGCCGTCGCCGCCATCCATCAAGGAGGCTTCGACCAGACCCATCAGACCGGCTTCTTCGATGTCGATGTTTGTCGGGTCAACGACGACGTGCCACGTTCTTTCGATCTTCAACGAGGATTCCCCGCCATCCGTCTCGATGGAACAGACGCAATTCATATCCACGTACTTCACAAAACTGTTCGGATCCGTGAACACCTGGCTGTACCCGGGGTCGAGCGCCTGATACGCTTCGATCTGCGCTTCGATATCATCGGATGTAAGCCCTTCGAAGCCCACTTCCTTATCGACATGCACGTCCGTAAGCCTCTCCTCGAACGGTTCGATGAACCAGCTGTCCGGATCCGTGCCCGGTGCGACCACGTCTTCGGTCAAATCACCGTACTGAACGCCGGGCTCGCTGTACATGACCTGTCCGTCCCAGGTGCCCGTATGCGTGAGGCTGCCGTTATCCTCCAGCCATTCGCCGGATTGCTGCAGGGCCTTGGCGACTTCGATGATGCTGCTCGCCGTGTAGCCCATATTCTGCGCGAACTCCGTATAGCTGATGCCATTGTACGGCTTGAGCGCAATATCCCCCTCGCCGTCGAACAGCTCATAGCTGATGCCGAAGCGGCCGTAGTGGTACGCCGGGAACTCGACCTTGTAATGCGTGCTGTACGGCACGTTCTCCATCGTGAGGTCGATCAGATCGTTGTGATACGTATAGGTCTTTTCGTCCACCGGCTGGAACACGTAG
>JAIKZT010000269.1 GCA_024682015.1 Clostridia bacterium | reverse complement strand
TGTCGTAGATGGCCGGGTCAAGCGTCGGACCGAGCGCCAGGATGAACGCCTTGATCTCGTCCAGCACTTCCCAGGGGTATGTCTTGCCTTCGAACAGATCCGTTGCGATCGTCTTGCTCAGATCGAACAGATCCGCGATGGTCGGTACCTTTCTTGCTGCCATGGTCATCACCTCACCCGGATGAGCATGCCGCTCGCGCGCATGGCTTCGATCATGTTGTCCACGCTCTTTTCCGCGTCCTCGTGGGTGGCGGCTTCCGCCATGACCCTCAGAACGGGCTCCGTGCCGCTCTTGCGCAGCAGCACGCGGCCGGTCTTGCCCAGGCGCGCGGTTTCGTCCTCCACGGACTTCTTTACGAGCGGGGCGTTCAGCGTTTCATCCTTATCCTTCACTTCCACGTTCTTCAGCACCTGCGGGTACATGGAGACGCCCTTGCGCAGTTCGGACAGCGAAGTCTTCTGTTCCAGCATGCACTGCATGACCTTGATGGCCGTGATCATGCCGTCGCCGGTGGTCGCGTACTTGCGGAAGACGATGTGGCCGGACTGTTCGCCGCCCAGGAGATGATCGTTTTCGACCATGTTTTCATAGACGTACTTGTCGCCTACGGCCGTCTGCTCGTAGCCGATGCCCAGCTCGTCGAGCGCCTTGTACAGACCGAAGTTGGACATGACGGTCGTAACGACCTTCGTGTCGCCCAAAGATCCCTTCGCCTTCATGTAGCGGGCACAGATGTACATGATCTCGTCGCCGTTCACGACTTCGCCGTTCTCGTCGACCGCCAGGCATCTGTCCGCGTCGCCGTCGAAGGCAAAGCCGCAGTCCAGGCGGTTCTCCACGACGAACTTCTGCAGCCCCTCGATGTGGGTGGAACCGCAGCCCATGTTGATGTTCGTGCCGTCCGGACGGTCGTTGATGACATAAGTCCTCGCGCCGAGCGCGTCGAACACGCTGCGGGCGATCTGCCAGGTGCTGCCGTTCGAGCAGTCCAGGCCGATGCGCTTGTCCTTATACGAACACGTCGCGAGGGAGATGAGATAGCCGACGTAGCGGTTGCGGCCGGCTGCGTGATCCACGACCTTGCCGATGGCAGCGCCCGTCGCGAGGGGCACTTCCCAGGCATCCCCTTCAAATCCTTCCGGCTTGTAGCAGCCGTCCAGATACTTCTCCACGTCCTCGATGACGTCGTCCGGCATCTTCTCGCCGTTCTCGTTGATGAGCTTGATCCCGTTGTCGTGGAACGGGTTGTGGCTGGCGGAGATCATGATGCCGCAGTCGAAGTGCTCCGTGCGGGTGACGTAAGCGACGCTCGGCGTAGACGTGACGTGCAGCAGGTAGGCATCCGCTCCTGCCGCGGCCAGGCCGGAGGCCAGCGCGTCTTCAAACATGTAGCTGGAAAGCCTGGTATCCTTGCCGACCGCCACGCGGCACTTATAGTCCGCGGGACGTTTCATCTTCGGATCCTTCGCGTAATACCATCCGAGGAAAAGGCCGATCTTGAACGCATGGAAGGCTGTCAGATCCACGTTTGCATTTCCTCTGAATCCATCTGTCCCAAAATACTTACCCATTGCTTCGTTTCCTTTCTATCAGTTATCCGGCTCTGCCGGTTCTTCTGTCGTTTCCTCGGCCTCCGGCTCCTCCACTGCCGTGAGGTCCGTTATGGAGACGTGCACCATCGCGGGAGAGAAGGTGAAAGAGAGCACCTTGCTCTGCAGCGGCACCGCTTCGATGGGAATGGCGTAATCGCCCGCTTCATCCACGCCTGAAAGATCCGCGTACAGGTCGATGTCCCCCGTGGAAATGTCGATGAGGTCGCGGACGGCGCCCTTGATCGTGAGCGTCAGCTCGAAAGGCGTGTTCAGGACTTCGGCCTCATAGTTTTCCGCCAGGCCTTCCAGGACGATGTCTTCGCTGGAGAGTTCCAGATCGATGCTGCCGTTTTCGGACAGCGTAAAGCTCGCAGTGAGCGCTTCGTTCGCATCTGACAATTCCACGCCATCCGGCAGGATGGGCGTTACGTCCTTTTCCGTATTGCCGGTGATCCCTTCGATGCTGATGGGCTCGGCGTCTATGTGGTCGATCTGCGCGAGATCGATGAGCGCACCTTTGATCACGACGGACGAAGGAATGTTGGAACTGACCAGTTCGATGCCAAGGCCGGGATTCCCCTCCACGCGCGTGTAGAGCGGCACGCTCTTGACGTTATACAGCGTCGCGGTAAGCGTGACGTAGGGAGCGTCGAGTTTGACGGCGTTCACCTGATTGCCTTCCGCGTCCACGGGAGTAAGCGCGAGCTGGTGGCCCTTGATCTCGTCCACCTCGATCTGCGCCGCGTCCATGGTCGCCTTCACCTGGCGCACCATGTTCACGAGGCTCCGGGCACCCGACACGACCATGTTGGCCTTATCCAGCGACAGCGCCGCGGTCTCCATGCCTTCCGGCACGTTGAGGATCTCGTAGACGACGGGCTTGGCGATGGACACGTATTCGTCGATGTAGACCTGGATCCGCTCCGTGCGGATCTCTTCCACGGTCGTTCCCGCGGGAGAACCCACCTTCACGGTGATGTAATTCTGGCCCGGGGTAAGCCCGTTCAGATCCGCGGTGACCGTGAGATCCGACGCCTTGACCATGAGGTCCGTGCGCTTGCCCGACAGGACGACGTCCACCGTATAGTTGCCGTCTCCCGCGATGGCGAGGCCGGATTCCTGCAGGTAGGTTTCGTTGAGAAGCTTGACAGGCACGGAACGCAGCGTAAGCTCCGTGGGCGGGTTGACCACGCTGATGACGTAAAACCAGAGGCCGACGGCGATGATGATGGCAATGATGCGGTCAATTATCACCTGGTTCTTCATCGCGGACCTCCTTTCTCTGCAGTACGGTAGACCCTAAGCGGCTGAAGATGGTCTTGTTCTCCGTCTCTTTGCTCAGGTAGAGGTTCAGCAGGGCTTTTTCCACGGCCTTCAGGTCCAGGAAACGGGACAGTTTGCCGTCCCGCGCCATGGAGATGATGCCCGTCTCCTCCGACACGATGAGCACGAGGGCATCCGAAACTTCCGTGATACCGATGCCGGCCCGGTGACGGGTACCCAGGTCCTTGCTGAGGTTGGGGTTTTCGGTGAGCGGCAGCACGCATCCGGCCGCGAGGATGCGGTCTCCCCGCAGGATCACCGCGCCGTCGTGCAGGGGAGAACCCTTGTAGAAGATGTTCTCGAGCAGGGGCGTCGAAATATCCGCGTCCAGCATGGTGCCGGTCTCGGCCACGTCCTGCAGCGCCGTCTCGTTCTCCACGATGATGAGGGCGCCTTCCCGGCGCTCGGCGAAATAGCCGATGGCGCTGGTGATGGCGTCCGCCGTCGTGCCGTATTTTTCCCGCTCCAGGGAGAATCCCCGGGTGGCGAATTTGCCCCTGCCCAGGAATTCCAGCGCGCGGCGAAGCTCCGGCTGGAACACGACGACCAGCGCGATGAGGCCGATGCTCAGGAGGTTCCCGATCAGCCAGCTGACGGTGTACAGGTGGAACACGTTCGACAAAACGTATACAGCGACGATGATGAGCAGGCCTTTTCCCAGCTGCCACGTCCGCGTCGTACGGATGAACCGCACGGCGTAGCTGGCGATGAAGAACACGATCAGTATGTCCAACACGTCGGTGAATTCCAGCACTGAGATGATGCTCAGTATTCTATCCAGCATGCCCCCTCCTTTCCTGACTGTCGGGAAATATAGAAAAGCGCCCGGCTGACCCGGTCTTTGACCCCACACTTGCCTTTGCCGGGATTTTCCCGAGGACTTACTTCTAAGCTATGCCATGATCACCGCGGATCTTTGCCGTCGGCTTACGTGGATCCTTTTGCCCATAGCTGGCCTGGACTTTCAACCGCAGACCCGGAGCACTTTCCTAACGAATAATTATACCATTAAATGGGAGTATTGTCTAACGATTTTCCTCTTCCGCGTCCGCTTCCGGCGACTTTTTATAGCCGCTGCTCGCGCCGAAACACAGGAGCGCCACGCGGGACGCACCGGCAGCCTTGAGCACGCGCGCGCACGCGTCCGCCGTACTGCCCGTCGTGGTCACGTCGTCCACGAGGCAGATGAACCGGCCGGCAAGCGCCTTTTGGTATGCGCCGGAAACGGCAAAACTGTCCGCCAGCATGCTGCGGCGCTCCTGACCGGACGCCATGCGAAGAGACCCTGTGGACTTCACCTTCTCCAGAAGCCCGTCCCAGTGGGGCAGCTTCAGCAGGCGGGCCGTCTCCTTCGCGAGGAGCTCCGCCTGGTTGTAGCCCCGCTGCCGCAGCTTGTCCCGGTGGGAAGGCACCGCGGCAAAGGCGTCCGGCATCTGCCACTCCAGCTGCACGCGCTCTGCCAGCATCGAGGCGACGTTCTTCGCCATGTACGCCTTGCCGCCGTTCTTCAACCCGTTCATGATGCGCCGCGCGTGAAAGCCGTAGCGCACGCAGGGCCACACGTCGTCGAACGCGAACTCCTCCATGTACGTTTCGAACGGATTGTCGAACGCCCAGGGCAGCTTGGCAGCGCAGGCGTCGCACAGCCCGTCCTTGCGGGAGCCGTCCAGGACGTCTCCGCAGCAGATGCAGTAGATATCCGCGGGGAAGACCGCGTTCAGGGCGCTGTCCGCCAGTTTCGCGAGGGGCTCAGAAATCATCGGAGAACCCCCACATGGCTTTCAGCCTTTCATCGAGGCCCGAATACCGGGCGGAGATGTCGTTGTTGTCTACCATGGCGTAGACCGCCTCGGGCATCCCCGCGAGGACAGCGCCTTTCCGCGCCCGCGTAACGGCCGTGTATAGCAGGTTGCGCGTGGCGAGCATGGGCGCAAAGCGCGCGGCCGGCATGACCACCACGGGAAACTCCGAACCCTGGCTCTTGTGCACCGTCATGGCGAAGGCAGGCTCGAGCTCCTCGAGGTTGGCCGCGTCATACGTCGCGAGGCGGCAGCCGTCGAACAGCACGCTGACGGTGCCCGCGTCCCTGTCCACGGTCTGCACGATGCCCAGATCGCCGTTGAACACGCCCATACCAGTCGTAAAGTCCCGGATGTCGCGCCAGGGAAGCATGTAATCGTTCTTATTCTGCATCACTTTGTCGCCCTCGCGGTATATGCGTTCGCCGAACGCCCGCTCTTCCTTGCCTGGCGCGGGCGGGTTCAGGACCTCCTGCAGCACCTTGTTCAGCGCAACGCTGCCGAGGAGGCCCTTCTTCGTGGGCGTAAGCACCTGGATGTCCGTCAGCGGGCTGCAGTCTGCGTAGTACGCGGGCAGGCGCACCGCCACGAGGTCGCGGATGAGCGCCTGAATGTCCGGCTCCCGCCGCCTCTCCAGGAAGAAAAAGTCCTTGCCCTTCTCGTTCCAGCTGGGATATTCGCCCCGGTTGATGCGGTGCGCGTTCACGACGATGAGGCTCTCGGCGGCCTGGCGGAAGATCTCCGTCAGCCGCACGGAATGGACCGTGTCGCTTTCCAAGATGTCCTTCAGCACGTTGCCGGCGCCGACCGAGGGCAGCTGGTCCGCGTCGCCCACCAGGATGAGCCGCGTGCCGTCCCGGACGGCCGAGAGCAGCCCCTCCATGAGCAGGATGTCCACCATGGACATCTCGTCGACGATGACGCATCCGACTTCCAGAGGATCTTCCGCCGTCTTGCCGAAGCGCATCTCATCGCTTTCTTCTTCATAATAGTATTCGAGCAGGCGGTGGATCGTGCGGGCTTCTTCGCCTGTGGCCTCCGTCATCCGCTTCGCCGCGCGGCCGGTCGGGGCCGCCAGCGCCGTGGGCACGCCCTCCGCCTTCAGGATCTTCAGGATCGTGTTGATGATGGTCGTCTTGCCCGTGCCAGGGCCGCCCGTGATGACGCACACGCCGCTCTGAAGCGAGGCAAGCACGGCCCCCTTTTGCTGCTCCGACAGCTTCAGCCCGCTCTCCAGTTCGCTGGCGCGGATGAGATTGGCTGCGTTGCCGGACACGTGGGAAAGCGAAGCGTGGCACAGCGCGTAAAGCCTTCCCGCCACCTTCTGCTCCGCCCTGCGGTAGCGCCAGAGCTGCACGATCTCCTCGCCCGCCAGGTTTTCGGCGAAGATGTCGCCCTCCATGGCGAGCTCCACGAGCGCGTCCTCCACCTGCTCGCGGGAAACGTCCAGGAACGCCGCGCAGCGCTCGGTGAATTCGGCGCGCGGATAATACGTGTGACCCTCCGCGGCCAGCGCTTCCAGGCAGTATTTAAAGCCGCTCTTGATGCGGAACGGGCTGGAAGGGTCATACCCGATCTTTTCGGCGATCTTATCCGCCCTGCGGAACCCGAAACCCGGCACGGACGCGATGAGCTGGTAGGGATTCTGCCGCACGATGTCCGAGGCGGCGGAACCGAACGCGCGGTAGAGCTTCATGCAGGCGGCCGGCGTAAGGTCGAGGGCCGACAGCGCCATGACGGTGTTCGCGTACTCGCGGTGTTCGGCGTAGCTTTCGGCGATCGCAGCCGCCTTTACCTTGCCGATGCCGGATACCTCCGTCAGGCGGTCGGGAGTTTCGGCGATGATCTTCAGCGCTTCGTCTCCGAACGCCTTCACGATGGCAGCAGCCGTGGAAGGCCCGACGCCCTTGATGATGCCGGACGCCAGAAACGACAGGATGCCGTCAGACGTGGCCGGCTCGGGCTCCTCGTAGGAGGAAAAGGCGAACTGCTCGCCGTATCGCGGGTGGACCGTCCATTCCCCGGTGAGCTCGTAGCGCCTGCCCACCATGGGGCGCGGCATGTAACCGACGGCATAGAACTGCTCGGTGTCCGATTCGAACACCGCTATGGTATAGAGGGTATCTTCGTTGAAATACTTGAGCTCCGAAAGCCGGGCTTCCTTCGTCTCCTTCATCGCATTCCCTGCTATTTCTTAAAGGAAGGCTTGTAGAGCATGCGCCCGTCGAGCGTGCGCACGCGGTCGGAGAACTGGCCGGGATCCACGCCCGCCAGCGCGGCTTCGTAATCGAACATCTTCGCATCGATCATGTCCAGATAGTGCAGCATCTCGGCCTCGAGGAACATAGGTTTCTTCGGGCTGCCGAAGTCCGGCTCGTAATGATGCGAGATCATCATGTGCTGCAGCATCAGCGTCTTTTCCTCGGAGAGGCCTGTTTCCTTCGCCATATCGGCGACCTTCGCTGCGCCGAGCACCAGGTGGCCCAGCAGCTGGCCCTCGCGGGTGTAGCCGTCGGACACGCCCAGCTCGTTGCTGCGGATCTCGCGCAGCTTCTCCATGTCGTGCAGGATGACCCCGCACACGATCCAGTCGCGGTCGAGCCCCTCGTAGACTTCGCAGGCCTTCTCCCCCATGATGAGCATGCGCTTGATGTGGTACAGCAGGCCCGCCTGTTCGGCATGATGGTTCTTCATGGCCGCGGGATAGTACAGGAGTTTCTCCTTCTCGCGGTCCAAAAACAGCAGCGCCATGGCGCGAAGGCCGCTATCGCCTATGCTCTCCGCCTTCGCGTGGATAAACGCGTACATCTCCTCCGGATCCTCGGGCGCGGCCTTGATGTAATCGGGCATCTCACAGCCGTCTTCCTTCTGGCCTTTGCGGATGCGGGCGATGCGCAGCTGCTTCGTGTTGTTCCACTCGCTGACGGAAGCGCGGATCTTGACGAGGTCGCCTTCCTTGATATGCTGCAGATTTTTCGCCTCTTCGTCGTTTACGTCCCACTTCTTGCCGTTGATCTCGCCGGTCGCATCCGAAAGTGTAACGTCGAGGTACTGCTTGCGATTCGAACCGATGCGGATGGCGATGGAGCGTACGAGGAAGAAATCGGTGAATTCTTCATCTATTTTAAGCGTATTGATGAAATAGGTCTTGTGCATGGTATCCTCCCTATGGAAAAACGCGGTCTCAATCATTATATCATGATTGCCACATTTTAACAATTGCGCGAAACATGTTTTTTTGATGTTTTTTTGAACCGCCCGGCCTCCTGAAAATACAGGGGCTGCAGGGCTTCGCCGGGTCAGCGCGCGACTAGGACATGTACTTTTCATGGACGCGAGGGCTTTCGAAAGCGGCCAAAAGCCTTGAAAAGCCGGGGATTTGGTAAAAGCGTATGCTACATTTTATGTGTAATTATCTCTATTTTATTATTTCATTGGAGGTGAAATAATGGGATTTATTGACTTAGTCGATACCTTGAACGGGTTCGTATGGGGAACTCCCCTCATCGTCCTGCTTCT
>JAIKZT010000254.1 GCA_024682015.1 Clostridia bacterium | reverse complement strand
ATCGGATGCGTCAAATTCCTTGGGCATGTTTACCTCGAACCAGAAGTGGTCCGTATCGGTCTCCCAGTAAGCCGGCATGATGTTCCAGTACAGCTGGTCGAGATAGTCGATGCCGTCCTTGTACAGGATGATGTCGTACTCGATCTTATACGTATGGGGACCCGTGATGGTCTTGTCCGGATCGCCGATGCGGATGTTGAGAAATCCGCCGCTGGCTTCCGTGTCCACCTTCTCGCCTTCGCACTTCACCTTCTTGATCTTATACGGCATCTCCACTTTCTGCAGTTCGCCGTCCTTCACGAAATACGCGTACGTGTCGTAGTCGGGAATGGAGCGGTAGATGCCGTGCGCGTCCGACAGAAAGTTTACGCGGATCGTCTCCGTCACGTGCATGGTGTAGTTCTCGTTCACGTCGAGCTGAGTGCGGAAGCTCTCGGTCGTGTAGCTGACCGCAAAGGCGGGTGACGCCGCCAGAAGCACGAAGCACAGAGCGAGGAGCGCCGTTGCTATGCGTTTTTTCAATGGATTTATTTTAGCCATATCGATCGTGGTCTGAGAGGCCTTGTCCGCAGCGCCTTCCCGTGGCGCCGCAATGCTTGGGCGGCAATAAAAGCCCGGGCGAAAAAGACGGGCGTTTTACCAGCCGCCGCCACCGCCGCCGCCGCCTCCGCCGCCGGAGAATCCGCCACCGCCGGAGCTGAAGGACCCGCCGCCGGAGAAGCTGCTCGAGCTGGTATGCGCAATGGACGACGACAGGCTGCTGCGCACGCCGGTGTCCATCGAGTGGCACAGAGAGACCGGGTTCATCATGTAGATCGATGGGCCGACGTACCAGCTTGGCGGGCTCACTGCCAGCTTGTCGAAATTCTTCGCCCACTTGTCCGTCAGGCCGAACACGTACGCGTACGGAAGGATGTTGTAGAAGTAGTCCGGGTCCTGCTCGACGAGCCGGTTGATCCGGTCGAGTTCCGCCCTTTGGATGAACTCGCGGAAACCCTTGATCTGCCCCATCAGCCGGACGCGGAAATCCGTCGGCCGCAGCATGCGCCAGCAGCACAGCGAGATGATGATCCCGCTGATGAACAGCTGCCCGACCATGAGCATTTCCTGCGTCTCCGAGAGCATGCACACGATGATGGCCACGCCGAAGACGACCACCTCCAGCACGCCCAGCAGACAGCCGCCGATGCGGTATTCATGGCCCTCTTCCATCTTGCCGTCGAAGTGGTTCTCAAGCATCCCGCGCGCACCCTGGTAGGCGAGCCCGAAGCTCGTGGACTTCGACAGCGCGTCCATGTCCGCTGTGGACGAATCGTCGAACAGCGCGTCGAAGAACGTCTTCTGGTACTGCGGTGCGTCGACCGGCAGATCATACAGCTTCTCCAGCGTAATGTGCAGTTTCTTTTTCAGCAGGCCCTGTTCCTCTTCCGCTTTGATGCGCAGATAGCCCTTGGATGCAAACCACATGACGAGGGACGTCATGTCCTTGTCGTCGAGCTTCTTATCCCAGATGAAACCGATCTCTGCCGGCGAGCGCCCCTCGGGCGGGTAGAATTCCACGGTCTTGACGGCCCGCGGATCCCTGCCGTGCTTCCAGAAGAGCCCGACCACAGCCAGCGTGATCAGTCCCATCAGGCCCTGGGCAGCGTAGCCCCACTTGGTGTCGTCCCGCACGCCCGTCCAGTAGCCTTCCGGCAGCACGATGCGGATGGTCACGCCTTCGCCGCTCCAGACGTTCGACACACCCCCGGTGACCGTATTGCCGTTGACCTTCCAGTCCGCGCGCTCCGTGTCGCCTTCGCCGACAGCGCCGGTGATGACTTCGACGCTAGCCGGGTCAAACTCCTTGGGCATGTTGACCTCGAACCAGAAGCGGTCCGTACCGGTATCCCAGTAGGCGGGCATGATGTTCCAGTACAGCTGGTCGAGGTAATCGATCTCGTCCTTGTACAGGATGATGTCGTACTCGAGTTTATACGTGTGCTGCCCGTAAACGTATTTGTCCGCGTCGCCGATGCGGATGTCCAAAAAACCGCCCTCGGACTCCGTTTTCACCTTTTCGCCTTCGCACTCCACGTTCTTGATCTTGTACCGCAGAGGCACTTCCTGCAGCTCGCCGTCGTACATGAAGTACGCGTGCGTGTCGTAGTCCGGGATGGAACGGTAGATGCCGTGAGCCGCCGAGGTAAAGTTGACCCGTATCGTCTCCGTCACGTGCATGGTGTAGTTCTCGCTTACGTCGAGCTGCGTGCGGAAACTCTCGGTCGTGTAGCTGACGGCCAGGGCGGGTGAAACCGCCAGAAGCACGAAGCACAGAGCGAGGAGCGCCGTTGCTATGCGTTTTTTCAATGGGTTCTTCTTAGTCATATCGATCGTGGCCTGTGAGGCCTTGTCCGCAGCGCAATCTCGTGGCGCCGCAATGCTTGGGCGGCAACAAAAGCCCGGGCGAAAAGACGGGCGTTTTACCAGCCGCCGCCACCGCCGCCGCCACCGCCGCCGCCGGAGAAGCCGCCTCCGCCGGAACTGTGCGAACCGCTGGAGGAGAAGCTCTGCGCGCTCGTCGTATGGATGGATGAGTCGGACAGGCTCCTGTTGACGCTGCGGTCCATGGCGCCGTAGAACACCGCAGGCTCATACCAGATCGCAGGCGGCCCTTCGTACCAGGTGGGCGGATGCGCCGCGAGCTTGTCGAAGTTCTTCGACCACTTGTCCGTCAGGTCGAAGACGTAGGCGTACGGCAGGATGTTGTAGAAATAGTCCGGATCCTGCTCGACGAGCTGGTTGACCCGGTCGAGTTCCGCCATCTGGATGAACTCCCGGAATCCTTTGATCCGGCCGAGCATCTGCTGGCGGTAAGGCGTCGGGCGGCTCATGTTGACGCAGCAGGCGATGATGACGATCGCGCAGATCGCCAGCGTGCCCAGCAGCTGGAAGATGTAGTGGTTGATGGCGTGGACGAGGAAAACGCCCGCCAGGAACGCGCCAAACGCCAGAATGCCGGACAGGCAGCCGATGGCCATGTTGCCGTAGCCCTCCTGCAGCGAGCTCCCCTTTTCATCGGAGTACATGTCGGACAGAAGCTTCTTTGCTTCCTCGTAGTCGTCGGCGAACGAAGTCAATTTGGACAGTTCTTCCAGATCGGCGTACCGGCTTTTCCGGAACAACGCGTTGAAAAACTTCCGCTGGTACTCCGGCGCATCGTCCGGCAGTTCCTGCAGTTTCTCCAGCGTGATGTGCACCTGGGGCTTCTTGTTCAGGATGCCCTTCTCCAGCGCGCTTTCCTGCGCGTGAATCTTCAGATAGCCCTTGGATGCGAACCACATGACCATGGATGTCATGTCCTTCTCGTTCAATACCGCATCGTAGATGTAGCCGACCTCCGCGGAGGGCAGCCCGTCCGGCGGGTAGAACTCGACGGTCTTGACAGCCTTCGGATCGCGGCCTTTCACGAGGAACAGTCCGACCACGAACGCGGTGAGCGCGCCCATGATGCCCTGGATCGTGCGCACGAAAGTCTTCTCCGACCGCATGCCCGTCCAGTATCCTTCGGGCAGGATGATCCGCACGGTAACGGCTTCGCCCCATTCCAGGTTCTCGATGTAACCGTCGATGCGGGTGTCGTCCGTGAATGTCCAGGAAGCGCGCTGCGTGTCGCCCGTGCCGACGGCGCCGGAAATGACCTCCGCCTCGGACTTGCCAAACGCCTTGGGCATGATGACCGTGAACCCGAAGAACTCGATGTCCGTGTCCCAATAGGGGGGCTTGACGTTCCAGTACAGCTCGTCGAACTCCGGGATGCCGTCCTCGTACATCTGGATGTCGTACTCCAGCGTGTACTTGTTCATGCCGGTGACCGTCTTATCCGCGGAACCGAGCCGGATGATCAGCTGGTCATCCTCGCTGTCCAGATCGACCTCCGCCTCCGCGCATTCCACGTTTTTGATGGCGTAGACCATCCTCTTGCTCTGCAGTTCGCCGTCCTGGACGTAATACGCGTCGGATTTCTTGGGGATGTAGCGGAATATGCCGTGGGCTTCCGACTGAAAGTCCACGTAGATCTCTTCTGTAACGTGCATGTCGCCGTTTTCCTTCACGTCCAGCGTCGTAAAGAATCCCTGCGTATCAAACGATACGGCCGACGCCGGCGAAACGGCCAGGAAAACGAGCAATATGCACAAAAGGCACGCGAAAACGTGCCTTGTCTTTGTGCTCTTCATATGGTTGTCCTAGAACTGAACGGTAACGTTTTCTCTCTGGGATACGTCGGGGATCTCGAACAGCGTCTGCTTGACGAAGCCGAACATGCCAGCGAACAGCGCGCCGGGCATCTTTTCGATCTTCGTGTTGAACTCCCGCACGACCGCGTTGTAGTACTTGCGGCTGTTGGCGATGTGCTCCTCCTGCGTGCGCAGCTCGTTCTGCAGCTGCAGGAAGTTCTGGTTGGCCTTCAGTTCGGGATAGTTCTCTGCGATGGCGAGCAGCCTGGCCAGCGCGAACTGGAAACCCTTTTCGGTCTCGATCCTCTGCTCCGCGGTCTGTGCCGCCATGGCCTTCGTTCTGGCCTCGGTGAGCTTGACCAGCGTATCCTGTTCGTGCTCTGCATAGCCCTTGACGGTGTTCACGAGGTTGGGGATGAGGTCGTATCTCTGCTTGAGATAGACGTCCATCGTGGAATACGCCTCCTCGATCTGATTGCGCAGCTTGATGCACCCGTTGTAGAAACCGAGCACATACAGCACGCAAAGAATGACGATGACGAGAATAACTGCAAGTACCATTCGTTTTTCCTCCGTATCTATGATGATTCCAACCGGCGTAAGCCGTGATTGACCGATGTTTACAAGGATGTTCGGGAGCCTGCCGGACCTACCACCTGATCGGTTCCTTTCCCCAGCTCTTCAGCAGCTCGTTGGCCCTTCTGAAGTGGCCGCAGCCGAAGAAACCGTTGTACGCCGAAAGCGGGCTGGGATGAGCCGCCTCGAGCAGCACGTGCTGCGGATGGCGGATGAGAGCCTTCTTTTCACGCGCATTCCGCCCCCATAATAAGAATATAACGGGGTCTTGCCTTTCGTCAAGGAGCGAAATGACCCGGTCGGTGAACACCTCCCAGCCCTTGCCCCGGTGGGAATTCGCCTGATGCGCCCGCACGGTGAGCACCGCGTTGAGCAGCAGCACGCCCTGATCCGCCCACTTCTGCAGATAGCCGTCCGCAGGGATCTGCCAGCCGGGATACTCGTCCGCGATCTCCTTGTACATGTTCTGCAGCGACGGCGGCACGGGCACACCGGGCTTTACGGAAAAGCACATGCCGTGCGCCTGGCCAGGCTCGTGATACGGATCCTGGCCGAGGATGACGACCTTCACATCCTCGTAGCTGACCGCCTTGAGCGCGTTGAAGATGTCGTACATGTTCGGATATATGACCCGCGACGAATACTCGGCCTTCAGGAATTCCCGCAATTTCAGGTAGTATTCCTTGTCGAACTCGCCCTTCAGTTTTTCGTCCCAGGAATTGCCGATGTGGACCATGGACTTCTCCTACCAGGAAGCGCCTTCGACGAGGGGTTTGACGGCGGGTTCATCGTCGTCCGGAATGCCGCGCTGATCGGCGGGCAGGCCGTGTTCTTCCGCCATGTCGACCACGAAGTCGCGCATGTCTTCCCAGACCTTCTCTTTGCCGATCTCGTTGAGGATCTCGTGGCGCATGTCCTCGTACAGCAGCAGGGACACGTCCGCGCAGCCGGCGGCCTTCAGTTTGTCGTAAGTCTCCGCCACGCCTTTGCCGAAGTCGCCCACGGGATCGTTCGATCCGGACGTGAGCAGCATCGTCAGGTCCTTGGGAACCTTTTCGTACCAGGCGTCCGCCGTGATGTAGCGGATGAGCGCGAACAGATCCAGATACCCACCCAGCGTAAACGGGAAGCCGGCCATCGGATCCTTTTCGTAAGCCTGGTAGACGGCTTTGTCGCGGCTGAGCCAGGCGACGGTGCTCTTTTCCTCGGCGAACGGCTTGGCGTAGGGACCCATGGCGAGACCCGTGATGAACTTGCTGTACTTCTTCTCGCCCTTCAGGCCGATGAGCAGGCTCGTGAGGGCAGCGCCCGCGCCCAGCGCCTTGTTGCTGCCGCAGGTCCCCATGATGATGCAGCCGTCCACGTCCGCCGCCTTCGCATACATGGCCAGCCACGCCCGCAGGATGAAGGATCCCATGCTGTGGCCCAGGATGACGTAAGGCGTGTCGGGATACTTCTCCCGCATGAGGCAGCGGAGCTTTTCCTCGTCGTCCACGAGGTGCTTCCAGCCGTCCTGATGGCCGAAATAGCCGTAATCCTCGGGCTTGCTGGTGGTGCCGTGGCCGATGTGGTCGTCTCCCACGACGAGGATGCCCTGGGACGCGAGCCATTCGGCAAAGGCGCCGTACCGCCCGACGTATTCGCTCATCCCGTGGATGATCTGCAGAATGGCGACGGGCTTGGCACGCTGCGCCTCGCTATCCGGCGCCCACACGTAATACTGAATGGTGCTCTTCTTGTCGGAGCTGCTAAAACTGTAGTTTTCCATTTTAAATGTCGTACTCCTCCAGCATCTTGTTCTTCAGTTCCCACAGGCGCGGAGACAGGTCCACGTAGTACCGGTGGGGATTCTCGAAACGCAGCACTTCCTCCCAGACCTTCGCCACGCTGTCCATGCAGTGCTGGCGGACATCCTTCAGAGCAGGCACTTCGTAAACCAGTTCGCCCTTGTCGAAGACGGGAACGAGCAGCTCGCGGACCTCGAAGTCGCTGTCGAGGTGCTTGATCATGCGGGGGCTCTGCGGGTCAACGACCGTATAATCGCCGGGCACGGGAGGATGCTCGTCCGCCAGGCAGATGACGTCCGCGAAGGCTGTGCCGTCTTCCTTGCCATACAGGCGGTAGACCCTCTTGTAGCCGGGGTTCGTGACCTTTTCCACGTTCTCCGAGACTTTGATCTTCGGCACGACCGTGCCGTCTTCCTTTTCCACGGCGCACAGCTTGTACACGCCGCCGAGCACGGGCTCGGCCTTGGACGTGATCAGCCGCTCACCCACGCCGAAGCTGTCGATGAACGCGCCCTGGCGCAGCACGTCGCGGATGATGTTCTCGTCGAGAGAGTTCGAGATGACGATCTTCGCGTCGGGATGACCCGCCTCGTCCAGCATCTTTCTCGCCTTCTTCGTGAGATAGGAGATGTCGCCGGAATCGATGCGGATGCCCTTCTTGTTCGGCTTGAGTTCGTCGAACACGCGGATCGCGTTGGGAACGCCGCTCTTCAGCACGTCGTACGTATCCACGAGCAGCGTGCAGTTGTCGGGATAATGCCGCGCATAAGCGGTAAAGGCCTCGTATTCGCTGTCGAACAGCTGCACCCAGGAATGCGCCATGGTGCCTAGCGCGGGGATGCCGAACTCGGGTTCGCAGATGGCGCAGGCCGTCCCCGCGACGCCGCCGATGTACGCGGAGCGCGCGCCCATGATGGCCGCATCCGAGCCGTGAGCCCGCCGGGAACCGAATTCCATGATGGCCCGTCCTTCCGCTGCCCGCACGATGCGGTTGGCCTTCGTGGCGATGAGGCTCTGGTGGGAGATGATGAGCAGAGCCATCGTCTCGATGAACTGCGCCTGGATGGCCGGCCCTCTGACGACCACGAGAGGTTCTCCGGGAAAGACCGGCGTGCCTTCGGGCACGGCCCACACGTCGCAGGCGAACTCAAAGTGCCGCAGATAGTCGAGAAACGCGTCGTCGAAGCCCTTCTTCTTCAGGAAAGCCAGGTCGTCCTCCGTAAAGCGGATGTTCTTCAGGTAGTCGATGAGCGGCTCCAGCCCCGCCGCGATAACGTAGCCGCCGTTCTCGGGATTCCTGCGGTAGAACAGGTCGAAGTAGACGATCTTGTCGCCCAGTCCTTCCAGGAAATAGCCGTTTGCCATGGTCAGCTCGTAAAAGTCGGTGAGCATGGTCAGGTTCTGCTTGTCCATTGGTTCCTCCTAAAGCATTTTCTTTAAATACTGGCCGGTGTAGGATTCCGGCACCAGAGCCACTTCCTCGGGCGTGCCCTGCGCGATGATGCGCCCGCCGCGCTCGCCTCCGTCAGGCCCAAGATCGATGATGTGGTCTGCGGTTTTGATGACGTCCAGATTGTGTTCGATGACCACGACGGTATTGCCCGCGTCCACGAGCCGCTGCAGCACGTCGATCAGCTTCTCGACGTCCGCGAAGTGAAGGCCCGTGGTCGGTTCATCCAAAATGTAGAGCGTCTTGCCCGTGCTCTTGCGCGACAGCTCCGTCGCAAGCTTGATGCGCTGCGCCTCGCCGCCGGACAGTTGCGTGGACGGCTGGCCCAGCTTGATGTAGCCCAGCCCTACCTCGTGCAGCGTGCGGATGTACCGGTTGATGCCGGGGATGTTCTTGAAGAAGTCCAGCGCCTCGTCCACGCTCATGTCGAGCACTTCGAAGATGTTCTTGCCCTTGTATTTTACCTCCAGCGTTTCCCGGTTGTAGCGCCTGCCGTGGCAGACTTCGCAGGGCACGTACACGTCGGGCAGGAAGTTCATCTCGATCTTTATTATACCATCTCCCTGGCAAGCTTCACAGCGTCCGCCCTTCACATTGAAAGAAAATCTTCCCTGGGCATAGCCGCGCATCTTCGCCTCGCTCGTCTGGGCGAACAGGTTGCGGATGGGGGTGAACACGCCGGTATACGTGGCCGGGTTGGACCGCGGCGTGCGCCCGATGGGCGACTGGTCGATGTCGATGACCTTGTCGATGTGTTCGATCCCGCGGATCTCCTTATGCTTGCCGGGTTTGTCCTTGGCCTTGTACATCTTTTCAGCCACGGCCTTGTACAGGATCTCGTTGATGAGGCTGGACTTGCCGCTGCCGGACACGCCGGTGACGCACACGAATTCCCCCAGCGGAATGTCCACGTCGATGTTCCTCAGGTTGTTGGCCGCCGCGCCGCGGATGGACAGCACTTCGCCGGTGCCCTTCCGCCTCGTCTCGGGCACGCGGATCTGCCGCGCGCCGCTCAGGTACTGGCCGGTGATGGACTCCTTGCAGTTCTTCACGTCCTCAAGGCTGCCCTGCACGACGAGATAGCCGCCCGCCGCGCCAGCCCCCGGGCCGATGTCGATGATCTGGTCGGCGGCCTCCATGGTCTCCTGGTCGTGCTCCACCACGATGAGCGTATTGCCCAGGTCCGTGAGGTTGCGCAGGGCGTCCAGCAGCTTGCTGTTGTCCTTCTGATGCAGGCCAATGGAAGGTTCATCGAGGATGTACATGACCCCTACCAGCGACGAGCCGATCTGCGTGGCCAGCCGGATGCGCTGGGATTCGCCGCCGGACAGCGTTGCGGAAGCCCGCGCCAGCGTTAGGTAATCGAGCCCGACTTCGATGAGGAACGACAGCCTCGCCCGGATCTCCTTCAGGATGAGGCGCGCGATGGACATCTCCTTTTCGGACAGTTTGCCCGGCAGTTCCTCGGTGAAGGCCAGCGCGTCGCGGATGGACATGGCCGTATAATCGATGATGGAGATGCCTCCCACGGTAACGGCCAGGATCTCGGGCTTCAGCCTCTTGCCCTTGCAATCCTCGCAGGTATTGATGGACATGAAGCTCTCGATGCGCTGCCGTATGCTCTCGGTCTGCGTGTAGCCCAGGCGGTTCTCGATGTTGTGGCAGAGACCCGCCAAACTGTCCTGCCGGTGGGAGATGGAGCCGTCCCAGCGCTTGTAATCGTACTGGATCTTGCGGCCGTTCGTGCCGTGCCAGATCTCGTCCTTGAATTTTTCGGGCATGTCCTTATAGGGGACAGAAGTTGAGCTTCCGTAATCTTTCGCCAATTGGCGGTGCATGGCCTTGTAGATGCCCGGAAACTCGACCATGGCATAGGCGTTCTTCAGCGCGCCGTCGTCGATAGACAGCGAATCGTCCTCGATGACGAGGTCCGGATCGACGTAGGAGATGAACCCCAGGCCGTTGCACTTCGGGCAGGCGCCGAAGGGCGAGTTGAAGGAAAAGCTGCGCGGCTCCAGTTCGCCCACGGAGATCCCGTGGTCCGGACAGGCCAGTTTCGTGGAGAAGAGCTTTTCCTCGCTCTTGCCGTCCTGCGTCTGCACGAGTGCTCCGACAAGGCCTTCACCCTGCGACACGCACAGTTCCACGGATTCCGCAATGCGGCTCTCCTGCCCTTCGCGCACGACGATGCGGTCTGCGACGATGTCGATGGAGTGCTTGTACGTCTTCTCGAGCTTGATCTCGTCCTCGTTGAGGTTCCTGATCTCGCCGTCCACCCTTACGCGGATGAATCCCTCGCGGCGGATGCGGTCGAGCACCTTCTCGTGCATGCCCTTC
>JAIKZT010000253.1 GCA_024682015.1 Clostridia bacterium | reverse complement strand
GAAGATTACAAATTCACCCGCCAGACCTACATGGATACATACAATACGGACATCGCCCGCAGGGCCACCATCGGCGGCGTGCTGCGGCAGTGCAACGAGACCGCCACGCAGAACATGACCTGCTGCCGGCCGAGCTACGACGAACTGCTCGACATGGGGAAAGCCCTCATGGTATCCCGCATGGACATCGAAGTCCTCCGCCCGCCCCTCATGGAAGAGCCCATCACGGCGGCTACCTGGCCTGTGATCCCCAAAGGCGCCGTCATCCGCCGCTGCTACGAGCTTTCCAAGGACGGTGTCCTGCTGGCGCGCGGCAGTTCCGACTGGGCGCTGGTGGAAACGGCTACCCGCAGGATCCTGCGGATGAACGCGGACACGTTCCCCAATTACAGTTACGGGGATTATGTCAACATCTTCGAAAACAAGTTCCACATAGAAAAAGAGACCGCTGCCGCCCTTGAAAACATCGGCACGCACAGGGTATCGCTGCGGGACTGCGACTGCAACGGCCACCTGAACAACACGTACTATCTCGACATCCTCTGCGATACGATCCCGGAACTCTACGATTACCGGCATTACTGGGTCCGTTCGGCGCGGCTGCACTTCGCGAAAGAAGCGCCGCTGGGCTCTGTCATCACCCTGCGGCGCCTCAAGACGGACGATGCCTATCTGTTCCAGACGTTCCTCGAAGACGGCCAGCTCAACATCGAGTGCCGCATCGAACTGGCGGGCGAAACAGCCTGACCCCAGCCAAAGAATAGTCAAAGCAACAGCGGCAGGATCCATCCTGCCGCAGTTACATTATTCTAAAACTTTCCGCTTCCCAGGATACCTTTCAAAACGGTGGGTACAAACCCGCCTTTTTGTTTTTCATAGGGCTTTCCGCCCAGGATGAGCCGCTCGACCTTCAGATCCCGGAGGTCCTGGGGAGCGGTCTCGTAAGGGTCAGCCGACAGGATGACCATGTCCGCCACCTTGCCGGGCTCCAGAGATCCCCTCTCCTTCTCGTCGAGCGTGATCCAGTATCCGTTGTACGTCGCCATGCGCAGCGCGTCCTGAATGCTCACCCGCTGGTCCGGGTTGCTGTGATTGACCGCCTTGTACAGCCACTCGATGGGATCGGGCGCCGTGCAGGGACCGTCCGAACCGAAGCCCACAACGCAGCCCAGGTCCTTGAACGTCCGGACCGGGTTGAGCGAATCGTTTCTCTCCTTGCCCAGGATGCTTTCCGTATAGGCGGGCGGTTCCTGGCGCCAGTTGTCGAACGCGACCTGCATGGGCAGCTGGATGTGGTAATCCGAACAGATCTTTCTGCCTTCCTCCGTCGTCAGGCAGGCGTGGATGATGCCGTGCCGGTGATCCTCCCGGGGGAAATCGTCCAGCGCGGCCTTCAGCGCCCGGCACGCCTGGTCGAATGCCGCATCGCCGATGGCGTGCATCTCGATCTGAAGGCCCGCACGGTTGGCCGCCTTGCAGAACGCCGTCACCTGCTCGTCCGTATAGTACAGGACGCCGCTGTTAGTCGGGTCATTGGCGTACGGCTCGTTCAGCGCCGCGTCCTGTGACCCGAAGCAGCCGTCCAGCGCGCAGGCAAAGCAGCCACCGATGCGCGGGATGTGCCGCTTCTGAGCGGTCTTCACGTCCATGGACTGCGGGAACACGCGGATCTGAAAACCCGACTTGACGGATTTCGCGAACCATTTCTCCAGGCTGATGTCCAGATCGCCCGGAAAGCCCACGCCCGAGACCGTATGCACCATGCCTATGCCCCGGGACGCTTCGAAATCCACGGCTTTCTGCATGCTGGCCACGAGTTCGGGGATGGCAACGGAGTTCGTGATGTGATCGGATACGGCGAAGAAAGCCTCCTGGTTCATCTCGCCCGTATCGGGATGATAGCCGCGCAGGGAGCTGCACTTGTCCTGCACAGCTTTCAGCAGCGGCGTGTTCACGACACAGGCGTGTCCGTCGTACTTGACCATGAACAGCGGCTTGTCCGGACAGACGCTGTCGAGTTCCTCGCGGGATACGAGCCGGCGCTCCTTCACGGAGTATGGCGAGGCTCCGAAAGCCACGAGCGTCTTCGATTTGCTGCGCAGGTAGAAATCCTGCAACATCTTCAGGATCTGCTCGTTGGATTCCGCTTCCATCACGTTCAATCCCGCGTTGAAGATGGAAAACGACGCGAAGTGCTGGTGCGTATCGCAGAACGACGGCGCGAGCGCCCTGTCGCCCAGGTCCTCCATGGCCGCCTTCAGAAATTCGCCGGGAAGCTCATCCCCCGTATAGACGATGCGGCCGCCGTCCTCCACGAGGAAACGGCAGACGGTATCGTTCTTATCCACCGTCAGAATGTGGCCTTTGTAAACTTTCATGCGTTCTCTCCTTTTCTATCGCTCGCCCAGCATGTCCGCCAGCATGTTTACCGCTTCTTCCCTCTCGATGGAGTCTTCGCGCACGAGGTCGCGCACGCGCGGATCTTGGATCAGCATGTCCCAGGCCCTCTGCGTCGCCTCCACGAAATCGTCGTTCAGCGGGATCTGCTCCTCGATGAGCGGACACCGGTACGGCATGTCCAGATCGTTATA
>JAIKZT010000220.1 GCA_024682015.1 Clostridia bacterium | reverse complement strand
GGCGGACCTGAACATCATGGTGGCGGTGCAGCCCATCTTCCTGAACAGCGACCTGCACGCGCTGGCCAGCCGCGTGGACGACGCTTTCGCCCGCACGTCCAACGCGTACAAGACGATGCTGGAAAAGGGCATTCCGATGTCGTTCGGCACGGATTCCCCCGTGGAAGGCTACAACGCGCTGGCCGTCATCTATTCCGCGGTGACCCGCAAGGACCTGAAAGGCTACCCGCCGGAAGGGTACTATCCCGAGGAATGCCTGGACGTGGAGACTGCGGTGGACTGCTTTACGGTCGGAAGCGCCTATCAGCAGTTCATGGAAGACCGCAAGGGGAGGCTGAAGCCGGGGTATTTCGCGGATCTGTGCGTGCTCTCCGAGGACATCTTCACGATGGAGCCGGACCGCATCAAGGACGTCGTTTCCGTGCTCACCATGGTGGACGGCAAGATCCGCTACGAAGCGTAGAACTTTTCAATGAAAGCGCACAGGGAATGTGTCCCCTGTGCGCTTGTTTGTGGTAAAATAAAGTGTTAGGAAAGGAGAACGGACGGCATGACGCAGGCGTATATACTCATCGGTATCTGCGCGATCCTCGCGATCGTGGTCGTCGTGCTGGCTGTTTCCCTGTCTTCGGTGCGCCGCGACATCAGCGCGCAGCGCTCGGAGATCTATCAGACGCTGCAGGCCGAGTTCTCTGAAATGTCCCGGCAGATGGACGCGAAGGCCGCGGACGAGGACCGGCGCATGGAATACCTGCGTCAGACCATGGAAAACAGGCTGAACGCCATGCGGGCGGACAACGCGGTCCAGATGGAGAACATCCGCTCCACGGTGGACGAAAAGCTGCAGAATACGCTGGACGAGCGCCTCTCGCGTTCCTTCTCCGCCGTCCGGGAGAGCCTGGATACGGTCTATAAAGGCCTCGGCGAGATGCAGGGCCTCGCGCGCGACGCATCGGACCTGCGCAAGATCCTCACGAATGTGAAGAGCCGCGGGGTCATCGGCGAATGGCAGCTCGGAGCCATCCTGGAGCAGTTCCTCGCGCCGGGACAGTACGAGGAGAACGCCCAGGTTACGCCCCATACGCAAAAGCGCGTGGAATTCGCCGTCAAACTGCCCGGAAACGGAGACGATTTCGTCTATCTTCCCATCGACGCGAAGTTCCCCGGCGACATTTACGGCGCGCTGCAGGACGCCTACGAGAACGTGGACAAGGCAGCAGCCGAAGAATGCCGCAGGCAGCTGGCCGTCTTCATCAGATCCTCCGCGAAGGAGATACGCGATAAATACGTGCAGCCGCCCCATACGACGGACTTTGCCATCATGTTCCTGCCGTTCGAGGGCCTGTACGCGGAAGTCGTGAACATGGAACTGATGGAGATCTGCCAGAAGGACTATAAGGTGATGATCGCGGGGCCGTCCACGCTGGCGGCCATGCTGTCCAGCCTGCAACTGGGCTTTCGCACACTGGCGATCCAGAAGCACTCCGGCGAGGTCTGGAAGGTGCTCGGGTCGGTCAAGCAGGAATTCGATACGTTCGCGTCCGTGCTGTCGGATACGCAGCAGCGCCTGTCCCAGGCGGGGGAGGAGTTGGACAAACTCATCGGCGTGCGCACGCGAAGCATACAGAGGCGCCTCTCGGGGCTGCAAAGGCTGGGTGATGCTGATGAACGTCTGGGCGATCGCTGATCCGCATCTGTCGCTGGATCCGCGGGTGGAGAAGCCCATGGACGTGTTCGGCGGCTCCTGGGTGGATCACGACAAAAAACTGAAGGAGAACTGGGAGCGCCTGGTGGAACCGGAGGATCTGGTCATCGTCGCGGGGGACATCTCCTGGGCCATGCGACTGGACGAGGCGATGGCGGATCTGGCGTATCTGGACGCGCTTCCGGGAACGAAGGTCATCCTGAAGGGCAATCACGACCTGTGGTGGCAGAGCCTCTCGAAAATAGAAAAAGCCTGTGAACCCCTGAAGAGCCTGCGTTTTCTGCAGCACAGCGCTTTCGGCATGGGCTGTGCCGTCGTGTTCGGCACGCGGGGCTGGACCTGTCCCGGGAGCAGAGAGTTTACGGAATCCGATCTTACGATCTACCGGCGCGAAGCGCTGCGCCTGGAGATGAGCCTTGCGCAGGCCCGCGGGATCGCGGACAAGACCCGGGCGGAAACGGGCAGAAAGCCGCTTCTCATCGGCGCCATGCACTATCCGCCCACGAACGAGCGGCAGGAACCGTCGGAATTCACGCGCATCTTCGGTTCTTCCGGAGCGGAAATGGTCGTCTACGGCCATCTGCACGGGTCAAACGCGTTTAAAAACGGACCGGCCGGGTGCCTGGAAGGCTTGGAATACCGGCTGGTCTCCCTGGATAAACTGGCATGCTGTCCGTTGCTTTTAGCGCGGGACATC
>JAIKZT010000120.1 GCA_024682015.1 Clostridia bacterium | reverse complement strand
TACAGCACGCTGCTCTTGTCCTTGACCGTCTCGAACGCGGACGTGGCCTTTTCGGAAACGTTGACCACGCTGCCGTCCTCCTTGACGAGTTCGATGGAGCACTTCGTGCCAAGCGCCGCGATGCAGCCGCCGATGGCAGCCCAGGGGAACAGCACCGTGCCGATGATGCCGATGTTGACCGGCAGATTCATGATGATCTCCTCGCCTTTCTTGATGACGATCTTGGACACGTTGCCCTTGTGCACGGCGTCCTTGATGGCATCCATGATGGCGATGTTCTTCTTTTCCCCCTCCTTGGAGGACTCGTCGATAGTATCTTCGATGAGGATGATGGCGTCCACGACGCTCCCTTCCGTCTTCTCGAGCGCTTCCTTCGCTTCTTTATACCCCACCCCGGTCCTGTCCTTTACGAGTTCGATCTTCTCCAGTGTGATTTCCATGTGTTTCCCCTTTCCGGCCGCGATCGGCCATGTCCCTTATAATACAAGGCTTTCACTCTTCAGGTTCTCCACGCCTAAGTGATAAGCCAGATATGCCTTGAGTATGCGCATGAGGTGCCGCTCCGATTCCTCTCCGAGCGCCAGGCCTTCCAGCGCGGTCAGCGGCTTCTTCTGCATGAACCGCACAGCGGCCAGCTGCTGCGGCGTCAGTTCGAACATGAGCGGGTCATTCCCCGCGAAGCTCGTGAGCGCGGACCTGCTGAGCATGCCCCCGTCCGCCACGCTGAAGAACGCCAGATCGTCCGCCAGACCGGTGCGCATGCAGCGGCCAAGTTCGGGCGAAACGCCCTGCACCTGCAGCGCCTTCACGAGAAAGCCGACGAGCAGCGTGCCGAAAGCGCCTTTCCTGCGGTCGAGCAGTTCCAGGAAATCCCGGATGAGCGCAAGAAGCCCGGTCTGCTGCTGGTCCTCCGGCGCCAGCCGGTCCGTCAGCTCCAGCGCGTAGGACGCCGCGACGTACTTGTCCACGTTCTCGCCGATGGCGTAGAAGCTCTGCAGGGTCTCCGCCCCGTTGATGCTGTAGGAATCCCTTGCATGGAACAGCTCGTAGCGGCCGTAGGTGAACGGCCTCAGAGCCAGCGCCGTCTTGTTCTTGCCGCCTTCGCTTAAGGACGTTCCCGCACTGATGCGGCCGTATTTCTTCGTAAGCAGGACGATCATGCGACGGCCATTGGCGGCCTTGATCTGCCGCAGGACCAGCCCTTCCGTCTCCGTCACCATGGCTGCCTACCGGTGCAGATCCGTCTTCCAGGACGCCACGTAGCCGAAATTGCCCAGCATGACGTCGCTCTGCCGCCAGTTCTTCTTGACCTTCACGAACAGCTCCAGATAGACTTTCGTGCCGAGCAGCGCTTCGATCTCCAGGCGGGCGGACTTGCCGATGCCCTTGAGTTTCTTGCCGTCCCGGCCGATGATGATGCCCTTGTGCGAATCCTTTTCACAGTAGATGACCGCGGAGATGTTGGAAATGCCGGGCTGCTCATCGAACTTTTCGATCTCGACCGCCACGCCGTGGGGCACCTCGTCGTTCAGGTACAGCAGCGCCTTTTCGCGGATGATCTCCGAGACGAGGAAACGCTCGGGATTGTCCGTGATCATCTCCTCTGGGAAGAACATGGGGCCTTCGGCGAGCAGATCCTCCAGCGTTTCGAGCAGTTCGTCCACGTTCTGCCCTTTCTTCGCATTGGTGCCGACGATGGCGTCGAAGATCTCGAGCCCTTCATAATAATGATAAATGCGTTCGAAAACATCCGGTTCGATCTTGTCGATCTTGTTGATGACGAGCACTTTCGGCGTATTGTTGGATCGCAGCAGGTCCAGGATGTACGCGTCGCCGCTGCCTTCGCCCTCGAATTCAGAGTCTACGAGAAATAGGATTACGTCTACTTCCTTCAACGTATTGACGGCGGCGTCCGTCATGAATGTTCCGAGCTTGTTCTTGGGTTTATGGATGCCCGGCGTGTCGATGAACACCATCTGGCAATCGCATTCCCGCTCGCCGTCTTCCGCTTCGATCATGCGCGTATAGATGCCCCGGATGGTATTGCGCGTCGTCTGGGGCTTTTCGGTCGTAATGGCGATCTTCTCGCCGAGGATGGAGTTCAGCAGCGTCGACTTTCCGACGTTCGGACGCCCGATGATCCCGATAAATCCGCTCTTCATAGTTTAAATCCCTCCGGAAGCAGTTCCCTTAACGCATAGGATCTGAGGTTCTCTTCGCCCTCGCCGCTGATGACGCGGATGTCCGGGCAGAACTCGTACATGAACTGCCTGCAGATCCCGCAAGGCCAGCTCGTACCGCCGTTCCCTGATATCGCGATGGCTTCGAATTCCAGGCAGCCCTCTGAGATCGCCTTCACCATGGCGGTCCTCTCCGCGCAGATCGTGGCGCCGTAGGAGGAGTTCTCGATGTTGACCCCGGTAAAGACCCGCCCATCCTTCGCGAGCAGCGCCGCGCCAACGTGGAAGTTGGAAAACGGGGCGTAAGCGTGTTCCTCCGCCTTGACGGCCATCCGGAACAATTCTTTGTCTGTCAGGTTCATTCTATCCCCTCCTCAGATCGAGCTGCGTCATGACCTTTTCTTCTTTCTCGCGCATGACTTTCTTTTCGTCTTCCGTTTCGTGATCGTACCCCAGCAGATGGAAGCACGAATGCACGAACAGATATATGAGTTCCCGCTCGTAGCTGTGGCCGTATTCCTCGGCCTGCTGGCGGGCTCTTTCCTCGCAGATGACGACGTCGCCAAGCGCGACTTCGTCCCAGTCCTGCATGTACGCGTACGGATCAAACTGCGGGAAGGACAGCACGTCCGTTACGGCGTCCTTGCCCCGGTACTCGCCGTTGAGCCGCCGGATCTCGTCGGCGTCCACGAAGGAGACGGACAGCGACAGGCGTTCGTCGTCGAGGTCCTCCTCCCGCGCGCACAGCGCGGCCGCCGCGTACATGGTATCGGCCGTCTTCTTGTTTACACGTTCTTCGTCGTCAAAGTATATAAACATATTCGCTTCCTAAGGCTGTGCTAAGCTGTTTCAGCACGTTTAACGTTTTCTGATCTGCCAGGAGAAAATCTTACTCATCCTGCGCCCATTCCGGATGCTTCTGGATATACCGGTCGTACGCGTTGACGATGCGCCGCACGAGCGGGTGCCGCACGACGTCGCTGTCGGTGAGCCGGCAGAAAGCGATGCCCTCCACGTGGTTCAGAATGTGCATGGCGTCAACGAGCCCGGACCGCTTTCCCCGGGGCAGGTCGATCTGGGTCACGTCGCCCGTGACGATGACCTTGCTGCCAAAGCCCATGCGCGTCAGGAACATCTTCATCTGCTCCTTCGTAGCGTTCTGGGCTTCATCCAGGATGATGAAGCTGTTGTCGAGCGTGCGGCCGCGCATGTACGCCAGAGGCACGACTTCGATGGTCTCCTTCTCCTTCAGGCGCAGCGCCGCATCCCTGCCGAGCACCTCGTAGAGCGCGTCGTACAGCGGCCGCAGGTATGGATCCACCTTCTCCTGCAGGTCTCCAGGCAGAAAACCGAGCCGCTCGCCCGCTTCCACAGCTGGCCTGGCCAGAATGATCTTTTCCACTTCCTTGTTTTTCAGCGCGTTGATGGCCATGGCGACCGCCAGGTACGTCTTGCCCGTACCGGCAGGGCCGATGCCGAACACGATGTCGTTTTTGCGCACCGCGTCCACGTACTGCTTCTGGCCGAGAGTCTTCGCCTTCAGCGGTTTTCCCTTATGCGTGAAGCACACCACGTCCTTGGCCAGGCTGCTCTGCGCATAGGAGATGCCCTCTCTGGACAGTTCCAGAATGTAATTGACCTTCTGCTCGTCCAGCGTCTGACCGGCATCTGCCGCCGTAAACAGCTCCCCAATGACGGCTGCCGCCCGTTCTGCTTCTTCGCCGTTCACGATGATCTCATCTCCGCGCACGGCGATCTCCACACCGCAATCCTTCTCTACTGCCTTCAGATTCGCGTCCAGCGTCCCGAATACGTCCCGGGGCCCCAGGTCCGAATCCTGTTTGATCCTGATCTCGCTCAAATACGGTCCTCCTTGCATTAAATCAACTTATATCATACCATAAACAGCCGGCTTTTGGAAACACAAAAGCCGAAGCTTATGGCTTCGGCTTTCGATTCGGCTTTGATCGGATTAGTATCTCTTGTTCGCCTTCTTGCGCGCCGCTTCGGACTTCTTCTTCCGCTTTACGCTCGGCTTTTCATAGTGTTCTCTCTTACGGAGCTCGGACATGACGCCGTCTCTGGCGCAAGAACGCTTGAATCTCTTAAGAGCGCTTTCCAGATTTTCGCCTTCTCTTACGATTACCTGTGCCATAACTTTGTTCACCTCCTTA
>JAIKZT010000119.1 GCA_024682015.1 Clostridia bacterium | reverse complement strand
GATCAGGTTGTCGCGCCCGTCGCTGCGCAGTTCGCACAAGGGGATCTGTGACCCTGTCAGCACGACGGGTTTGGTCAGCCCCTCCAGCATGAAGGACAGCGCGGAGGCGGTGTAGGCCATGGTATCCGTGCCGTGCAGCACTACGAAGCCGTCGTAGTCTTCGTAGCGCTGAGCGATCTTTTCCGCGATCTCGTTCCAGTCCCGGACCGTCATGTTGGAGGAATCCAGCAGTTCGTCCGTCTCCGCGAGATCCCAGGCGGGCATGCCTGGCGCGCGCAGGGAGTCCATGTTCAGCAGGGCCTTGCGGAAGAACGCCCGGTCCGGCATGTAGCCTTTGTCTGTGCGGGTCATGCCGATCGTGCCGCCCGTATTGAGGATGAGGATCTTCTTCATGCGTCAGCTCCTTTCCTTTTCGACGTCCTTCAGGGCATTGATGCGGTGCACGGCCAGCGCGTCGCCCATGGCCACGCGGTAATCGTCCGAAGGCATGATCTTCGCGCTGCCCCTCTTGGCCAGCAGGATGGCGATGCCGTCGGTCTCCTCGATCTCCTTCGCGCTCTTTCCGATCCACTTGCTGTCCATGTCGACGATGACGGTGTGGATGTTCAGGTCGTGGGATTCCTCGCTGGCCTGCATTTCCGTGTAGCGCTCCACGAAGCCCGCGGAGATGATGCCGGTCGGGATGGCTACGACGCCCACGCCCAGGAACGAAATGACGATGCCCATGAGCCTCCCAACGGTCGTGATGGGGCTGATGTCGCCGTAACCGACCGTGAAGATCGTGGACATGCTCCACCAGATGCCGGAAAACGCGTTCTGGAATGCCGCCGGCTGCGCTTCATGCTCGGCGCTGTACATGCACAGCGAAGAGGCGAGCATGAGCACGACGATGATGAAGCAGGACGATGCGATCTGGTTGCGCTTGTCGTACAGGACGGACGTGATGACGTTGAACGAGTCGAACGCCTGGTTGATGCGGAACAGGTGCAGGATGCGCACGACGCGCAGCATGCGGAACACGACGAAGCCGCTCAGGAAGAAGAACGGCAGGATCGTGAGCAGTTCCACGATGCCGTCGAACGAGCGGATGAAGCGCCAGGCCGCTGCCGCATGGCTCTTTTCCTCCGGGTACAGCTTGTCGGCCGTCCAGATGCGCAGTGCGTATTCGATGCAGAAGAAGCCGATCGTGACCGCTTCCAGCGCGTCTATGAGGCCCCGGTAGGGCTCGAAACGGTCGAACGTTTCGAGGAACATCAGCACGATGTTCACGAGGATGACGACGATGAGGACGTCGTCGAACAGGCGGCTTGGCGTATCGGAAACGTTGCTGATCTGGATGACCTCGAACACGCGTTTCTTAAAACTGTCTTTCTTCGATTGTGTTAGTTTTGATGTGCCCATAGCATCTTTAGAATACTACGCCGGGGGACCGTTTGCAAGGCTGGATGGCGCTTCGGGGCTCCCGGCGCCTGCTGCCGCAACGCCCCCTGAGCCTGCCGAAGAGGCGGTGCAAAAACCATGAAAACATAGTATAATAAGGGCGAGGTATTGAATTATGAGAAAACTAAGCAGAAAATACGGCAAAGCTGCCATCAGTTTCGCGCTGTTCATCCTGACGATCGCGCTCGTCACCTGCGTGGACGTGGCGCCCATCGGCCCCGCCGGTACGAGCGTGGGGCTTTCGCACGTCAATAAAGCCGTTCACGATCTGTTCGGCGTGCACATGGGCCTGTACAAGGCGACGAACCTGCTGGGCTTTTGGGCCATCCTCTGCGGTGTCATCTTCGCCTGCATGGGCGCCATCCAGCTGGTCCAGCGAAAGGATCTGAAGAAGGTCGACCCGCAGATCCTGGCGCTCGGCGCGCTGCTGGTGGTCACCGGGGCGCTGTACGTGCTGTTCGAACTGGTCGTGGTCAACTGCCGCCCCGTCCTGATGGAAGGGGAGACCGTGCCCGAGGCGTCGTTCCCGTCATCGCATACGGTGCTGGCTTTCGTCATCTTCGGGGCCATCGCCATGCTGATCAGGGATTACGTGAACGATCGGAGATTGGCGGCCATGCTGCAGAACGCCTGCTTCGTGCTGCTGCTCGTGTCCGTCGTTCTGCGGCTCATCTCCGGCGTGCACTGGTTTACCGACATCCTGGGCGGCGTGTTCCTGAGCGTCGCGCTGCTGCAGGCTTTCTCCGCCGTGCTGGAGAAGATACGAAAGAGCAAGAAGACCGAATAAAGAGGTTGGGATAGCCGCAAAACGCGGCGGATCAGGGGGAAAACCATGAAGATCAAAGTTGTGAAAAAGCCTTTGGCCGAGGTGCGCGCCCTGCCCGCGCCGGCGAGGCAAAAGCCGGTGCGGCCCGCCCGGTTCTGGCGATGGGTCATGAAGACGGCCGGAGCGGGGGATCTGAAGGACGCAGGATTTTCGTATACGCTCGAGGGGCTGGACCGGCTGCCCGAAACGCCCTGCCTCGTGCTGATGAACCACTCGAGCTTCATCGACCTGGAGATCGCATCGAAGATCCTGTACCCGCATCCGTTCAACATCGTCTGCACGTCCGACGGCTTCGTGGGAAAGGCCGGCCTGATGCGCCGCATCGGCTGCATCCCCACGAACAAGTTCGTGACGGATCTGGGGCTGCTCTCCGACATGTCCTACGCGCTGAAGGAGCTGGGAACGCACGTGCTGCTCTACCCCGAGGCGAGCTACACGTTCGACGGATGTGCGACGCCTCTGCCTGCGCGCATGGGCGTGCTGCTGAAGAAGCTGAAAGTGCCCGTGCTGCTCATCAAAACGGACGGCGCTTTTCTGCGTGATCCGCTCTACAACTGCCTGCAGAAGCGCAGGGTCTATGTGAGCGCCTCGGTAAGCATGCTCGTCTCCGAAAGCGACGCGAAGGAAAAAAGCGCCTCCGAGCTGACGAAGATCGTGGAGGACGCGTTCACGTTCGACAATTTCCGCGAGCAGCAGGAAAAGCGGATCCGCGTGGACGAACCGTTCCGCGCGGACGGCCTGCACCGCATCCTCTACAAGTGCCCCTTATGCGGCAGGGAAGGAGAGATGGAGGGCAAAGGCACGCAGCTTTCCTGCCACGCCTGCGGCGCTTCCTGGACGCTGGACGAATACGGCCTGCTGCAGGGAAACGGCTCCGAGGGCACGGCGCACATTCCGGACTGGTATGCCTGGGAGCGCAAGGCCGTGCGTTCGGAACTGGAGGACGGTTCCTACAAGCTGGATTGCCCCGTGCGCATCCTGGTCTTCCGGGACTTTAAGGCGATCTACGACATCGGAGGCGGAAAGCTTACGCACGGCCCGGACGGGTTCACCCTGACGGACGAGGCAGGCGAGCTCATCTACGCGCAGGCGCCCGGCAAGTCCTACAGCCTGTACGCGGACTACTTCTGGTATGAGATCGGCGACGTCATCTGCATCGGCGACAGCGACATGCAGTTCTACTGCCTGCCGCCGGAGGGAGTGCCTGTCGCGAAGGCGCGACTGGCGACCGAGGAACTGTATAAGATCGTAAAAGCAAACAGGCGGGGATAGAAAGGCAATGGAAACGAAGACGTACAACATAGCCGTGATCGGCGGCGACGGCATAGGCCCCGAGGTCTGCGGGGCGGCCAAACAGGTGCTGCAGCGCATCGCTGAAAAGGATGGGCGCATTGCTTTTTCCTTTACCGATTTCCCCTGGAGCTGCACCTGGTACAAAGAAACGGGCCGCATGATGCCCGAGGACGGACTTGATATCCTGAAAAGGTTCGACGCCATCCTGCTGGGCGCCGTGGGACGGCCGGACGTGCCGGACCACGTGTCGCTGCACGGCCTTCTTCTGGCCATACGCCAGGGGTTTGACCAGTATGTGAACCTGCGCCCCGTCAAGCTCCTGAAAGGCGCCCCCTGTCCGCTGAAGGACGTCCGCCGCGAAGACATAGACATGATCTTCGTCCGGGAGAACAGCGAAGGCGAGTACGCGGGCAAGGGCATCCTGGAGGCGGACAGGGCGGAGCAGGTGGGCGTGTTCACCCGCAGGGGCTGCGAGCGCATCATTCGCTACGCGTTCGAACTGGCCCGCAGGGAGAACCGCCGCCGGGTGACCAGCATCAGCAAGGGAAACGCGCTGAACTTTTCCATGGTGTTCTGGGACCGCATCTTCGCGGAGGTGGCGAAGGACTATCCGGACATCGAGGCAAACAGCCTGCTCGTGGACGCGGCCAGCATGTTCATGGTGCGCGACCCCGGCCGCTTCGACGTGGTCGTCTGCTCCAACCTCTTCGGCGACATCCTGACGGACCTCGGCGCCGCCATCGCGGGCGGCATGGGCATGTCCGCCGGCGCCAACATCGATCCCGAGCGCCGCTTTCCCTCGATGTTTGAACCGGTCCATGGCTCCGCGCCGGACATTATGGGGCGGGAGATGGCCAACCCCATGGCCACCGTCTGGGCAGCTTCGCAGATGCTCGACCACCTGGGTCGGCCGGATCTGGGCAAACGGGTGCTGGATGCCATCGAAGCCGTTCTGGAGGAGGGCGTCTGGCGTACGCCGGATCTCGGCGGCTCTGCGAAGACGTCCGACGTGACGCGGGCTATATTGGAAAAACTGTGACACGCGTTGAAAAGCCGCCCGGCTGTCCGGGCGGCTTTTGCATTCTCTTTCTTCTTCTGATCCGGGGGAGCAGGCCGGCGCTACCTGACCGTCTTCGCCACGAGGTCGCAGCACTCGTCTCCGTAGGCGAGTTTTTTCGGGAACGAGATCTCGACCTTCGGGAAGTTCGAGGCTCTGCCGAAGTCGCCCTTGCTGGCGAGGTCGCACAGATAGCGGATGCGCTCGTCGGACAGGCCGTAGTTCTTCCAGGCTTCCACGAGCGGGCAGGCGTAGAAATGAGCCTCCGCGAAGTCTCCTTCGTCCCGGATGAGGTGCTGGTCGAACACCTCCCGGCCCCAGTCGTTTTCGAGCATGATGTTAACGAATTCCGAAGCGGTCTCGCAGGTCCTGCCCTTGTACAGGTTCGCGCCGAACGTGAAGATCGCGTCGTCGCACAGTTTTTCGATGTCCGCGTTCTGCTTTTCCGCCGCGGCCACGAGCAGGTGGAACCAGATCGCGCGGTCCGCGATGCCGGCCTTCAGCCCCTTGGCGCCTTCGGTAAGCTCTTTGCAGGTGATGGGGGCGAGCCTGGCGGGGTCATCCGCCGCTCCGCTTGCCTTGGCCTGCCGGTAAGCGGCGTAGTCGTTCAGCTCGTTTTCGCAGAGCTTGAACGCGACGCCGGCGACGGCGATGTCGTCCACGAGCCCGACGACCGGGATGTTGTCCCGGATCAGGTCCTTGCCCGTCAGCAGGTACAGCACGGCGGCCAGCATGGACGCGATGACCTTCGGCGAGACGGCCGTGTATTCCTTCGTGATGTAGGCGCGGATCATGGAGATCATCAGGGGCAGCTTCGACAGCCCCTCGCCGATGGCCGGGATCTCCTTCATCTTCTGTTCCAGCGCCTGCAGGGCGGCTTCGACCTTCGAACCGTCCTTCAGCATGTCCTGCGCCTGCGCGGTGAACCCGCCAAGCGCTTCCTTTGCGTTTTCAAAACTGATGGTGCTCATCTTCGACCTCCTGAGATATGGTTAAGGGAGCGGATACGTGTCTGTCATCTTTTCAGTATAGCAGAACATCGCGGCATGAGTGTAAAGAAAAAGCCCCCGCAAGGGAGCTTCACGGATGGAGCGGATGATGAGAATCGAACTCACGACCGCAGCTTGGGAAGCTGCTGTTTTGCCATTAAACTACATCCGCGCGATTTTTGGCGACAACCTATTATAAGGTCAAATGCGCTGTTTGTGCAAGCGGAATTTTGTGATATACTGTAACTATCTATGAGATGAAATGCTTTGCAGGAAAGGTGTATCAGTAGACGACATGAAAATCACATTCTGCGGCGCGGCTTCCGGGGTCACCGGCAGCTGCCACATGATCAGCACAGACCAGCATCAGATCCTGTTCGACTGCGGACAGTTCCAGGGCGGCGCGGCGGAGGAAGCCAGAAACCGCGAACCGTTCCCGTTCAACCCGGCGGAGATCGAATGCGTGGTCCTTTCGCATGCGCACATCGACCACTGCGGCCGGCTGCCGCTGCTGGTAAAACAGGGTTTTAAAGGCCCGATCTACTGCACGGACGCCACGGCGGACCTCGTGGACGTCATGCTGAAGGATTCGGCTCACATCCACGAACAGGAAGCCGAATGGAAGAACCGCAAGGCCGAGCGGGCCGGCCGCGAATTGGTGGAACCGCTGTATACGGCCGACGACGCGCTGGACACGCTCAAGCTCGTGCGCCCGGTGCTGTACGACACGCTGTTCTCGCTGAACGATCAGATGAAGATCGTGTTCAACGACGCGGGCCACATCCTGGGATCAGCCATCATCGAACTGTGGGTCGAAGAGGGCGGCAAGAGCCGGAAGATGGTCTTCTCCGGCGACCTGGGCATGATGAACCGCCCCATTCTCCGCGATCCCGTCACGATCCATAAAGCCGATTACGTCATCATGGAGACGACGTACGGCAACCGCCTGCACGAGGCGAACGCGACGAGCATCAAAAAACTGATGGACATCATCGTCGACACGACGAAGAAGGGCGGCAACGTCGTCATTCCGAGCTTCGCTGTCGGCCGCACGCAGGAACTCATCTTCGAGCTCAACCGCGTGTACGACGGAGACGGCCCCTACAAGAACGATCTCAGGGACGTGCACGTCTACGTCGACAGCCCCATGGCGGCGCAGGCGACGGAGATCTTCAAGAACAACGCCCAGACCTACGACGATGAGATGCGCGAGTTCATCCTGCGGGGCGACCATCCGCTGGATTTCCCGAACCTGCACTTCACGAAGACGAGCGACGAGAGCCGGATGATCAACATAGACTCCAAGCCGAAGGTCATCATCTCGGCGTCCGGCATGTGCGACGCCGGACGCATCCGCCATCACCTGAAGCACAACCTGTACAATCCGAAGAACGCGGTCGTGTTCGTCGGCTACCAGGCGGAAGGCACGCTGGGCCGCAGCCTCATCGAAGGAACCCAGGAGGTCACGCTGTTCGGCGAGGAGATCGCCGTGAAGGCGAAGATCTATAACCTGGAGGGCTTCTCGGGCCACGCGGACAGAGACGCGCTGTACGCCTGGATCTCCGGATTTACGCAGCAGCCCCACGACATCTTCCTCGTTCACGGCGAAATGGACGCCAAACGCGAATTCGCGGCGTACGTGAAGGAGCACAAGGGTTGGGACTGCACGGTCGTCGACGGCATCTCCGAATACGAACTCACGGACGAGACGAAACTGTCCCGCCGCCAGTCCCGTTCGGACAAGGCGCAGGACAAGGCCCCGGCCAGGCAGGAGGAAGCGCCTGCCACCGCGAAGGAGGCGGCCGAGGCGGAGTTTACGTCCGAGACGAAGATCGAGGACCTGAAGCTGCGCCTGATGGAGATGCAGGACATGCTGAAGAGCGTGCTCGAAGGCGCCAGCGGCGAACTGGACAAAGACTCGTCTGCCGAGCGGCTTACAGAGATCAAGAATTCGGTCGCTTCGCTGGAGAAGGACCTGCTCAACCTCGGCTCCACGATCACGAAGGAAGACCGTCCCGAGGACGAGGAACTGCCCCTCGAAGGCGTGCTGCCCCCGAAAGAGGATCACAAGAAGAAATAGCGGCGAGGTGTTCCCATGAAAGATCCCATCATCATCGGCATCGCCGGCGGCACGGGCTCCGGCAAATCGACGCTCGTGCGGGAGATCGCCGCGGAATTCAACGATTCTGTGTGCCTGCTGTCCCACGACTTCTATTACAAGGCTCACGACG
>JAIKZT010000111.1 GCA_024682015.1 Clostridia bacterium | reverse complement strand
TTGGGCCCGCGCATGGGCGAAAAGCCGTTGAGCTTGATGTGGTCTTTGATGATCATGACGTCGCCCGGGCGATAGGCCTCATTGACCGCGCCGGCCGCGTTCGTCACGACGAGCAGGCGGATGCCCACGAGTTTCATGACCCGCACGGGGATCGCCAGTTCCTCGAAGCTATACCCTTCGTACGTGTGGAAGCGTCCCGCCATGCACATGACGCGCCGGCCCTCGAGAGTGCCGAAGATGAGCCTCCCGGCGTGTCCTGGAGCCGTGCTCACGAGGAAGTTTGGGATGTCCTGATACGGGATCTCGATGGGATCCTCGATCCGGCGGGCAAGACCTCCGAGCCCCGTGCCGAGGATGAGCCCGATCTCCGGCTGAAACGAGCCGATGCGCAAGCGGATGTAATCCGCGCTTTTTTTATAGTAACCGTAATCGTATTCCATGGTTTTCCTCCTTGAAATCACCTTCTTTAAAGTATACCATAATAAGCGAACGGAGGACATTATGGCATTCGGTTTATTTAAAAAGAAAACATTTGCGGACAGCGTCTTCACGGGAGGCGTGCTCCATACGCTCGACCCCGAAACGGAAGGGTCGACGGCCATCGCCTGCAAGGACGGCAAGATCCTGCGCATCGGTTCGGACGAGGACGTCCGTCCGCTCATCGGCCCGGACACGGCCGTTACGGACCTGGCAGGAAGGCACCTGACGCCCGGTTTCATCGACCTGCAGGGAAATCCCGCGGCGCGGGTGCTGGAAGGGTCATACCTGCGGCTGCACGCCGGCATGTCGGCGGAGGAAGTGGCATCGGAAGCGGAAAAGTGGGCAGATCGGCACCAGCCCTGCGAATTCATCCTCGGCTTCGGGTGGTTTTCCGACGAAGAGGAACTGCCCGCGATCACCGAGGCGTGCGGAGACATCCCATTGCTGCTCATCGGCGAGGATTCCGTGGGCATGCGCCTGAACGGCGCTGCGCAGCGCATGGTGAAAGCGCGGGCTGAGGCGGAGACGTTCGAGGTCGCCATTACGCCGGCCTACGTCTTCGATACGGTCATTTCCATGGACTACACCGCGATGGCGAAGAAGGCTTTTGCCATCGCCGAAGACTACGCCAGGCGCGGCTACACGTCCGTGCTGAACCTGGAGACCTGCACGTATTTCGACAACCTGTACCGCAACCTGCTGCTGGAGTTCTTCCAGGCGGGCTGCCTGAAGCAGCGGTACTTCGGATCGCTGCCCGTCAAGCGGATGATCAATCCCCTGTCGGTCCTGTACAACCTGGACCGCCGCCGCACGAACTGCTCGGAGCTGCAGGGGCTCGTCAACTTCACGTTCCTGAACGTCACCGCGTCCTCGGACGAATCCGACGCGCGCTGCATGAGCGAGACTTACCTGAAAGAGCTGTGCGCGGCCGCCGCGGACAAGGGCTACAGCGTCCGTCTGAACGCGCTGGACAAACCCATGGCGCTGACGGGCATGGGCATCCTGGGCGGTCTTTCGACGGCGTATAAGAAGGCGGCTTTCACGGTGGCTTTCGACGAGGAGATCGCGGACGAGGAAAAGGCGGACGTCTATACGGGCGACGTGTACGAGTATCCGCTTTCCGGCCCCCTGCCCCTCGCGGGCTCGGGCGAAGACATGCTGACCCAGCTCACGGAGAACGCTGCCTGGCGGCTCGGCCAGCGTCAGCTTGGAAGCCTCATGGAGGGAAAATCGGCCGATTTCGCGGTCTTTTCCGTTGACCCGGCATCTTTGTCCACCCCGGAGGAATTCGACGCGCTGCGGGCCGATCTGACGGTCCTGGCGGGCTCTGTCGCATGGGATACGTCCCTGGGCGAAACAGCCAAGGACTGGTTCGCTGCCTTCGATGCGCAGATGCAGGAAGAGATCGAAGATGAGTTCGACGGTTACGACGCGTCCGGCGGAAACGACGGCGCGGTAGTCTAAAAGCTGCCGGCTGAAAAAGCATCTCAAATGACGAAAAAGGAGATCCAAAATGTACACTTATAAATCCGAGATTTTTTGGGTAAGTGCCAAGGCCTTCAGCGACAAGGCCAGCGACGAGGACGCCGCTGCCCTGGACGCGCTGCTGAACGAAAGAGCCGCCGAGGGCTGGGAGCTCGTCACCTACGACTACATGGCGACGTCCATCCAGATCAAGGGCGCTTTCATCATCACGTTCCGCAGGAAGGCGGAATAGACGGCAAGCGGCCCCAAAGAGTCATTCAAAAGTGAAAACATAAGCAAGAGCCACGGAGGTCCGTGGCTCTTCTTCTTTTGCCCTATTGCTATTCGATGTCCTCCACCACTTCGGCGGGCGGCTCGTCCAGCCGCTCGGGATGGGCCAGATAGGACTTCAGCTTCTTCATGGCCGAAGCGTAGTAGAAGCCGTCGCAGATGCCCTCGTCGCACGTGACCTTGTAGTCAAGGTATTTCTTCGCAGCCACCTGGCCGTCCTTGTCCATCTCGTACTTCGTGTACTTGTGGCCGAACGCGAAGAATACGGGCACGGTGCCCAGATCGTACAGATGGTGGTACACGGGCGGGATGCCCAGGCTTCCCATGGACGTGATGAACAGCGAGCCGTGGAACGGGCTGACCTTCTCCAGCGCCATGGGCAGCATGCTGAAGTAATCCAGCACGCGGATGAGCAGGCCGAACAGCGACATGACGATGCTGGGGATGAAGTCCAGCACGTGCGTGATGGAGTCGAATCCGTTCGTGATGCCCTCGCTCTTGGCCGTCTCCAGCGCCTCGTTGAAGCGGTTATACACGTCGACGGCCGTGTCGTGCAGATCGAAGCAGACCTTGATGGACGAGTCGTCCGACTCCTTGTTCATCTCCTTCTTCACGATCATGTTCAGGGACATCTCGTAGCGGTGGTAGATGCGCTGCCCCGCCACAAAGCGGTTGATCGCCGGCATCTCCGCAACCATGCGGACATAGGCGGCGACGATGACGTGCGTTATACCGAAGTGCTTATAGCCATCCTTTCTCTTCTGGCGGATATAACGCTCCATGTTTGAGATCTCGATGGTGTCCGCGATGAGGTTCATGCGCCCGATGCGGTTCATCATGAAGTAAGGCGTGACCTTGCTCATGACGGGCATGCTGCGCACGCGCCTTCCGTCGAGCCGGTCGCCGAAGCGAAGCCTGTAAGGTTCACCCGGCTGGGGGGGCGGCAGTTTCTTCGCAGCCAGCAGGCAGCACAGGACGGACGCGATGATGGCGGCGTCCGAGCAGAACAGCCAGTGGTTGCGGGGCCAGTACATCTGCACGAACTGCCGCAGGTTGCGGTCCAGCCCGAGCAGGCAGATGATGGCCAGCAGGTAGATCAGGGCGATGGCTTTGCTGGAAAGCTTGCCCGCAAAAGTGATAACGTATACGGCTGCGAACACGGCGCAGCAGACGATGCACAGCGCGGTCATCAAGGCCCGGCCGCTTACGGTGACCCCTGCCACGCAGAGGTAGAACGTAAGGATGCAGACCGGAATGACGGTCACGTAAAATTGCTTCTCACCTATTAAAGGCAGCCGGAAAGCGATCAGCAGATTAGCTGCGATGGGAAGCAGAATACGGACGACCACACTGCCGAAGCCAATGCCGCCGAACTGGCAGGCAAAGACGATGCGGGCCACTGCGGAGACCAGGCTCAGCAGGGCGGCCAGCCAGACGAAGAGGTTCTTCCTGGCGGCGATGTAGGTAGTTATGGTACTCATAGGCCTATTTTACCATAAAATAACCTCTTTGGGTGTAGAAAAAAACACAGGGGGCTTTCCCCCTGTGTCCGTTATTCCACCAGACCGTACTTTATCTTGATCCGGTCGAGCTTTTCCAGCAGGGGCTCGGCGCAGGTCCACAGGAAGATCCACGTGGCGACCGCGTGCA
>JAIKZT010000088.1 GCA_024682015.1 Clostridia bacterium | reverse complement strand
TTCGGTGCACGTCGGTGCGGTGACCACGCCATCGCTCCAGACATGCGCCGGCGCCGTAAATTCCGCTGAGACTGTGACGTCTCCGGGAGGCATGGAGAAGGAGTAGGTCAGCTCTTCGCCGCTGACCGGACTGAGATTGATGTCCCCGCCTTCCCACGATGCATGGATGCTTACAAATTCGCTGCAGCTGCCCGGGACGGCCTTCAGCTGTACGTAATAGTTAAGAGGAGCCTCGGAAACGGTCGCTTCGATCGTGCCGTATTCCATGCCGTCCGCGATGATCACGGCGTGGGTCTCGATGTTGCCCACGCGCTCGACCGTCACCGTGACCTGGGTAGGCTCATTTGGTATGCGCCCGACATTCAGGATGTAGGTCTCGCCGCCCACGAGTCTCGCATTGCTGACGCTACCCAGTACGCCTGTATTGTACATGGTCATGAAAGCGCCGAGCCAGGCGTTGTCGGACTTCGTGATGCGGTATTCGCCGGTCGCTTCCGGCGTAAAGAGGAAGTAATCCGACCCCTCCGTAATGGTCAGGACGTTCTCGCCAAGATGCAACTCCTCCAAATCCATCAGGACCGCGTCTATCGTTACGATGACAGGCTCGTCCGGCATGGTGAAGGCAGCTGCCCAGCAATTGCCATATCTGAAGGTCACATCTTCTTCAACAAACGGAACATCCGCTCCGCTCTCCGTCTTGACGGTGAAAACGGGCATCCGGCCGGTATACGGCGCATTTTTGGGGAACGCAGCGACCACTTCAGTGCCGGGAACGGCATAGCCGCTTGTCTCCTTACACCAGGCGCCGCCCGTGCTCCATTGCCAGGATTCATCCAAATCTGTGACACTTATGGCTTTTTCGTCGATCTGGAACGCTATCGCCTGCGCCTCGCTGAAGACCGCCTCGATCCACACATCATCCGCGGGCATGGTGAAGTAGCCTTCGTCCAATGCGATCGGTCCGTCCGCGGTGTAAACGTTCCAGGAGCTGACAGCCCAGCCGTCTTCCGCATCGGCGACAAAGAGGGTGACCCGCGAGCCGACAGGCGCTTCGCTGATGGCATTCTGTTCACTAGAACCCGGAAGGTTCCACAAAGCGTAGGCCGTTCCGTGCGCTGGCTGGATCACGTGGACGTTGTAACGCTGGAGATTGCGGAAACGGACCAGAATGCTCACGTCCTCCGCAGGCATGGTGAAACTGTAGGTTCCGTCCGCCTGCGCCTTCAGGCGTTCGCCGTTGACGGTGATATTCGGCTCACTTAAGTACTCACTGTACGGCGTCAGCTGCAGCGCGACCGTATCGCCGCAATGGGCGATTACAACATCCTCGCCTTCCACGGACGATATCGAAGGCGCTTCGCCGTTCACGAGCACTGTCGCCTCGCCACTATGGGCTTCGATAACCAGGGAATAACCGACCTGATCGAACCCGCTCGGCGTAACGGTGACCGCGTCATCGGGCATGGTTAAATAATACACGTAACTGTTGCCGATAGACGAGTACCCACCGATAGACAAGCTGCCTTCCGACGTCTCTACCTCCGGAGCGATGACCGATACAGCGTAACCGGGATCCGGGGTGACCGTCAGCAAGACCGTATACCCTGCAGGCGCTTCGGCCACGCTGGCCACGACGCTGCCGTGCGCTACGCTTCCCACGGTGATTGGGTGCAGGACAGGTTCCGCCTGAGGCTCTTCGATCAGAATGTACGTGACCGGCAAGCTGTAACTGTAAACGTTGAACTGGATAAGGTAGCGCTCCCCGGCCACCAGCACTGCAACCGGCGAGTCTTCGTCGAATCTGCCGGCTTCGGCCCCATTCTCGTCGTAGACAAACGCATCCCACTCATTTCTGTCCAGCGCGGTAAAGCTGTATGCGCCGGTCTTCGCCGGGGTAAAGCTGTACCACATCTGCCGGTAATCCACTTCGTTGACCCCCAGCGCGAGCGCGGGCAGATCCGCAGTTATCTGCGAACCGGCCGAAACGGAAACGGAAACAGGCGAACGGGGCATCGTGAAGGAGATGATGCTGAATCTCATATTTAAAGCTGTCACTGACGAGGGCACGCTGCTGACCGTAAACGGCTCGCCCGTCCTCGGCGTGACCGTAACGGTAACGCCGGCCTCGGTATTGTCAAAGAAGAGCAGAGTAACCGTATCGCCGGGCACCGCGTAAGGATCCTCAGGCGTTGAAAATGCTCCGAGCCGCAGCGCGCCGTTGACATCCGAGCCCACCAGGGACTCGAAACCGTCCAGCAGGCGCACGGGCATCCCGGCGTTCGTATATGTCGCCGAGACCGTCACGTCGCTTTCGGGCATGGTGAAGTACGGGAAGCCGAACTCGTCCGTATCCAGGGAGACTGCATTCCCGTCCGCGTCGATGACGCTCCACGACGCGACGCCTGTGACCCCTTCCATCTCATCCATATCAACGGAGAGAACGACCTTCAGGCCGGAGTGGACATAACTGTCTGTCACAATGTCCCCCAGCGGCGGGGAGATAAAGAGGCTCGCCGTGATCGCGTCGTCCGTCGTCGCTATATGATGCATCTCCTCGGCCGGCTGCGATTCCCCGAACACCGCCGTATAGACCGCGTCACCCGTGACCGGCCCGATCGCCGGCTCCCAGCCCAGGAAAGGCGCGCCGAAATACTCAGTGGTATCCCAAAATTCCATCTCCAGCTCGCGGGTGTCGGGCGTCTCGCCGTAGTCCAGGTACACCGTGTCGAGCGTGTATAGCCTTTCCTCGAAGAGACTATCGAATCTGACTTTGTATTTCCGCGGGACGAAGGTGGCTTCCACCGTCACGTTGCCCGCGGGCATCGTGAAGAAGTACTCCGCCGGCGCGCCGGTCAGCCTTTCTTCGCCGCTCATGACATGGACTTCCAGATATTCATCGCCGCTCTTCACGCGCAGGTACATTGAGCGGTAGCCGTCGTCCGGCGTCGCGGTAAGGGTAACCTTTGACCCTGCCGGAGCAGCCGAGGGAGCCGCGGATACGCTGCCGTTATCCGTCTCGGGGATGACGATGCTGTAGGTATCCACATCCCCGGTCCTTGCGATCGTGAGGGTCGCGTCGGAATCGCTCATCCAACTGAAGAGATAACATCCGCCGCCGCCCATTTCGTAGGTATCGATGTCGCCCAGGTCGTAACAGTTAAGCTGCACGTTGCTGCCGCCTTCACAGGAGAAGGTGTACAGGCCGGCCTCCTGGGGCTCGAACCAGTATTTGAGCGGCGCCGTCGACGCGGGCATGCCGTTGCTGCCCAGATGCAGCGACGGGTATGCGGCTTTGCCCGCTGTCGGGGTTGCGGCAACGTCCGCCTCGGGCATCGTGAACGCGACGCACCAAGCTACGGCGTCGAACTTGTACGTCAGTACCGGCGTGCTGACTGCGACCGCGTCGCCGCCCGCCGTCTGCACTTTCAGCGCTGAGAGCCCCTTGTGCGGGTCACCCATAATATAGAATAACTCGACCTCGTCGCCGGGGAATACGTACAGATAAGCGTGTTCGTAAGACCCGGAGAAGGATTCACAAAGGCCGTTTACAAGTGCCTCGGCAGCATACATATTCGATGAACTATTCTCTATGGAGCACCTGTACATCTGCTCGACCGAGGCCGAGACCGTGACCGGCGCGTAGGGCATGACGAAACTGTAATAATCCGGCTCGTCCTCATCGACCGCCACTGGCACAGTCTCGCCCGTAACGTCGTTCGTGACGGTCCAGCTGCGGACGCCGTAAACAACGGAGCCATCCTCCGGCTCATAGTCCAGGTACACCTTCTCACCGGCCGCAACGGTGGTGATCTCATCCCAGTTTATATCATAAGTTGAGACGATGCCGTGCGCAGCAGCCGCATCCGGCAGCGTGATGCCGTAGCTGGGGACATGCTCGATCGTGAGCGTGCTCTCGCCGTTGGCGCCCGCTACGATAGTCGGGTAATACACGGTGCCGGCTTCCAGATAGACGAGGACGGAGAAGTTGTCGCCTTCGCCGCTGTCGTCGTCAGCTGCGATGCAATCCCGGTTGCCCGTATCTTCTTCCAATATGTAAAGCCAGAAGTCCGTATCCAGATCTCCCGTCGAGGAGAAGCGGTAGAAACCGTCCTCCGCCGGGGTGAAGGAATACTTGAAACAAACAATATTGTCCGTAAACGTCATAGGCGTATTGCCGAGCGACACGGGCGGGTAATAGTCATCCGACGTAAAGTATCCGTCAAGGGAGGCCCCTGCCTGATAAAAGCCTGTAAACTCCACGGTCACGTTTGCTGCTTCGCTTGCGCCGCAGCGGCTGCAGGTAAAGGTCGCGGCCGCCGTTACGGTGCCGTTTGCATCCGTCCAGGTCCATACGGCGTTATCCCAGCTGTGTCCGAGCGCGTCGATCGCTTCCATCTCGATCTGCTGGCAGCGCGAACACGTGCGGGTGTATGCACCCTCGTCCGTGCAAGTCGGCTCCGTCGTGCGCGTCCATTCGTCCCAGTCGTGGCCGAGCGCGAGGATGCTATCTGTCGTGGTCTGCGTCTCAAACGCCGGGTTCTCGAACGTCGCCGTATATGTGCGCACACCCTGCTCCGTGCAAGTGGGTTCCAGCGTGACCGCGGACGAAGCCACGACCCTTTCGGACTCAATATGACTGCTGTCGTTGGCGCAGACGCGCTGGGCATTGCAGAATGGAACGAACCATGAATAGGTCGGTTCGCCCCAGCTGTGCCCGGTCGGAGGGATATCGTCCACGGACTTCGTCTGCGTTTCGTACGGGGCCTCCCCAAATGTTGCTGTGTAAGTAGTCGTGCCCCATGTCTCGCAGCCCGGCGCCGCAGTTATAGAGGACGTGGTATCCACTGTTTTCATCTCGGTCTTTCCGCAAGCGGAACACTGTCTCGACCCGGTCACGGTGCTGTTGTCGCCGGACCATGTATAAGTGATCGCTCCCCAGCTGTGGCCGAGCGCTCCGATCACATCTGAATCCACTTCGCCGCAGCGGGAGCAGGTGCGCTGCTTAAAACCGTCATTCTCGCATGTGGCAGAATCCACAATTTCCCACTCGCCCCAGTCGTGACCGAGCGCGTCAACGGCTCTGGTCTCTTCGTAGCCGCAGCGGAAGCAGCGGCGGGACTCGGTGCCCGCTTCCGTGCAGGAAGCCGTCAAATCGCCCCATTCGCTCCACTCATGGCCGAGCGCCGGAACATAGGAATCTGTGTAACTGTCCCCGCAGCGGCTGCAGGTGTAGGTCGCGCAGCCGGCTTCTGTGCATGTCGGATCGGTGACCACGCCAATATAGTCGTGGCCCAGCGCTGCAGTTTCCGCATCTGTATAGCTGTCTCCGCAGCGGCTGCAGGTATAGGTCGTATAGCCGACTTCCGCGCATGTCGGCGCGGTGACCACGCCAACATAGTCGTGGCCAAGCGCTGCAGTTTCCGCATCTGTATAACTGTCTCCGCAGCGGCTGCAGGTATGCGTCGTATAGCCCTGCTCGGTGCACGTCGGATCGGTGGCCACAGCCACATATTCATGTTCAAGCGCGGGAATGTCTGCAACAGTCTTCGTCTGCGTCTCGAACGCGTCGTTGGCAAAGGTGCCGGTATAGGTGGTTTCACCGAGTTCCTCGCAGGCTGCGGGCTTTGTGACTTCGCTGGTCACGTCGCCATCTTCCGTCTCTTCGCGTCCGCAGACCGCGCAGGTCCTCGACGCAGCGACAGCCCAGCTTCCTGCGTTTTCGGTCCAGCTGTAGCTTGGATCGCTCCAGTCGTGCGCCTCGCTCGCATAGACCGCGGTATATACCGCCGATTCGGTGACTGCAGGCAGCTCATCCGCATAAGTCTGCTCGCCATCCGTCCAGCCGGCGAAACTGTAGTGATACTCCGCGTCACAAGCCTTTTCGAGCGCAGGAGCCACATTCACGTCATCCGGGTATTCCGGGCTGGAGCCGTACT
>JAIKZT010000324.1 GCA_024682015.1 Clostridia bacterium | reverse complement strand
AGCATGCGAAGAACGGAAAACGCGGAACTGACGGTGCTGTGCCTCGTCACGGACGGAGACCGCGTCCTGCTCCAGAACCGGACGAAGGCGGACTGGCGGGGCTACGCCCTCCCCGGCGGGCACGTCGAGCCGGGGGAATCTTTCGTCGACGCGGTCAGGCGCGAGATGCGGGAGGAGACCGGGCTGGAGATCGAAAACCCGCGGCTCGTCGGGGTGAAGCAGTTCCCCATCGAGGGCGGGCGATACGTCGTTTTTCTGTTCCGGGCGGACGAATACGCCGGTGCGCTCGTCTCCTCGGACGAGGGGCGCATGGAGTGGATCGAACGCGCCCGGCTCTCCGAGCTTGAGACGGTGGACGATCTCGCACTGCTGCTGGAAGTGATGGAGTCGCCCATGCTGTCGGAGTTTCAGTACCTTGTCGACGGCGACATGTGGACGCCGGTCGTCAGATAGGAGCGAAGCATGGACAGAAACGGGCTGCTCGCGGCGCTGGCCGCGTTCCCCTATGATAAAGAAGAATATTGGCTCATTACCGGCGCCGCCATGGTCTTTTACGGAATGAAGGAAGAGACGGCGGACGTCGATCTCGGCTGCGGCGCGTCGCTCGCCGATCGTCTGGAAAAGGACGGCTTCCTGTACCGCCGGACTGAGGACGGTATGCGCTGGTTTAAGTACGGCGAGAACGTCGAGTTCTTCGAGGGCTGGATGGCGGACGCCGTCGTGACGATTGAGGGCGTTCAGGTCGTCTCGGTCGAGGGCCTGCTGGAGATGAAGCGAAAGCCCGGCCGGGAGAAGGATCTGCTGGATATCGAGCGGATCGAGCGCTGGCTTGCCAATGCGCCGCATCTCTCTTTACTTTTTCCGGATCCGGCGGTAGAATAGGATCATCCGGTGATAAGGAGCGAGGAACATGAGCAAAGCCAAGACCGCCCCCGGCGGGCTGAAGCTGAACTACAGGCGCACCTTTCTGATCGGCTTCGCCTTCTTCGGCATCCTGCTGCTCTGGCAGGTGTACGACTCCTGGTGCCCCACCTTCCTGACGGACATCTTCGCGCGCAGCATCTACGCGATGTCCTCCGCCGAGCTGAAGGCCAGCGACCCGGCGAAGATCCTCAACGTGCAGTGGATCGTCGGCATCATCATGGCCTGCGACAATCTGGCGGCGCTCATCCTGCTGCCGATTTTCGGCAACCTCTCCGACAGGACGAAGACCCCCATCGGCAAGCGCATGCCCTTCATCCTCGTGGGCACCTTCGTCTCCGCGGTGGCCTTCCCCTTCATTCCGGTCTTCTTCCATCACAGCAATATCGCCGGCATGGTGGCGATGATGGCGATCGTGCTGCTGTTCATGATGATGTACCGCAACCCCGCCGTGGCGCTCATGCCGGACATCACGCCCAAGCCCCTGCGCGCCAAGGCAAACGGCATCATCAACATCATGGGCTACTTCGGCGGCGCCTTCGCGACCGTGCTGGGACTGGTGTTCGTGCTGTCGAAGTACATCAACGCCCCGATCGCGGAGCGGAACATCTGGGTGATCGAGCTGCCCTTCATCGTCGCCTCGGTGCTGATGGTCATATCCGCGCTCGTGCTCTTCAAGACCATCCGCGAGAACAAGCTGGCCGAACAGCTCAAAGGCGAGATGGAGCTGGGCGAGCAGCTCGCCGCTGTCGAGACGCCGATCGACGACGACAAGCCCATGTCGAAGGCCAACAAGCGCATGCTGCTGGCGATCCTCGGCGCGGAATTCCTCTGGTTCATGAGCGATAACGCGCTCGGCCCCAACACCGCCAACTACGTCACCTACCACCTGCAGTCCGCCTCGAGCGCCACGATGATCCTGACGATCCTCGGCGGTCTGGCCTCGGTGGTCGGCTTTGCCATCGCGGGCGGGATCGCGGACAGGATCGGCCGGAAATGGACGATCTCCTGCGGTCTGGCTGTCACCTTCGTCGGGCTCGTCATCATGTGCTTCGTCGCGCCCACCGGAAGGGTCGCCTCGAACGCCGCGCACGGCGAGTTCACGTTCCCGGCGCTGCTGTACGCGGTCTGGGCGCTCAAGGGCTTCGGCATGGCGCTGGTGCACAACTGCTCCTTCCCGATGGTCGTCGAGCTCTGCTCGAGCAAGAAGATCGGCAAGTTCACCGGCTACTACTACGCCGCGAGCATGTCCGCGCAGACCGTCACGCCCGTGCTGCTCGGCCTCGTGCTGAACATGACGCTCGCCTGGCGCGCGCTGCCCGTTTACGCCTGCATCCTGACGGCGCTCAGCTGCGCGGTGTTCACGGCGCTGGTCAAGAACATCAAGGCAAAGAAAATCGAAAACGTCAAAGGCATCGAGGCCATCGACGGCTGATCTGACAGACGCATTGGAGGATATCGCAACATGAACAAGCTTTTGAAGGCGGCGCTCATCACCGTGG
>JAIKZT010000311.1 GCA_024682015.1 Clostridia bacterium | reverse complement strand
ATCATGGGGTCCATCGTGGGCTACGTGCCCGCTTTCGGCTTCGTGACGGACGAGGGCCGCAAGGCCACGTGGATCGTGGAGATCCGCACGGAAAAGAAACCCGAGGCGCAGTTGCTGGGCTCCGCCATCGGCATGAAGGTGATGGAAGAAGTGCCCTACGTCGTGGGCCTCGACAGGTGGATAGGAAACGAGCTGAACGAGGAGACGAAGGCGTATCTGAAGGATTTCGGCGCAGCGACGGCTTCCAACGGCGCGGTCGGGCTGTATCATATTGATGGGGTCACCCCGGAGGCGGTCGAAAGCGGGCGCGCGCTGATCGCGGAGAACGCGAAGGTCTACGTGATCGACGACGCCGAGCTGAAGCGCGTGTACGACAGCTATCCGATCGTGTGGAAGAAGCCGGACAGCGAGCCGACGCTGTGCTTCATCGGCTGCCCGCACCTGTCCCTGTCGCAGCTGGACGAATGGCGGGGGAAGATCTCCGCGGCGCTGGCGGCGCGCGGCCTGGACAGGCTGACGGTGCCGACGGTCTTCACGGCGGCGCCTGCCGTCATCGAGGCGTTCAAGAAGACGACGGGCTACTGGGAGATGATCAACCGGGGCGCCATCATCTCGTACATCTGCCCGCTGATGTACATGAACAACCCGCTCTGCGCGAGCAAGCCGGTCATCACCTGCAGCAACAAGCTGAGGACCTATACGACGGCGCGTTTCTATACGGAGGACGAGATCCTTCGCGTGATCACGGGAGGTGAGGCAAAATGAAGGTCTTTCAGGGAAGAGTAGTCGCATCGGGCACCGCAACGGCGCAGGCGCTCGTTTCACACGGAGGGCTGAACACGCTGGCCTCCTTTCAGAAGGCGCTGCAGTTCGGCGACAGGAAGGCCACCTGCGGTGACCAGAACAATCCGGACCTGTACAACAAGAAGATGGCCGGAAAAGCGCTGTGCCTGCCGATGACGATCGGTTCAACGACGGGTGGCATGGTCCTGTACACGGCCTGCGCGCTCGGGCGGCAGCCAGCCTGCATGCTGTTCTCCGAGCCTATCGATCCGCTCGCCGCGGCCGGCGCCGTGCTGGCGGACAACTGGCTCGAGGACGAAAAGGCGAAGATGCCCGTGGTCGACAGCCTCGGCGCGGAATTCTTAAGTTACGTGAAGGACGGCATGACGATCACCGTGAAAGAGGGCGGCGTCGTGGAAGTCGTGGATTAGAGATCGCCGGAGATGGTTCGCAGAGGCGCGGAGGAGAGGACTGGTCGCATGGACAGAGAGTGGCTGTTTTGCCGGATGACCCGGCCCCAGATCGCATACTGGTACGAGGTGTTGCTGCCGGAAGGGTTTGAGCCGAACGAGATCAAGCCCTGGGCGGACATCGAGCGCCTTCTGAACGAGGACCGCTACGAGATCTGGGGGCTGTTCACGGGAGACCGGGACGAGCCCGCCCCGGATGAGCCGGCTGATCTTTCGGAAGAGGCTTTGCCCGTGGGTTTTGCGTGCCTGTGGAAGCGGGAGGGCATCCCTCTCGTGCTGCTGGATTACATGGGCGTTACCGCGCGGCTTCGCAGCTGCGGCCTGGGAGCCTGGATGCTCGGGCAACTGCGGGAGCAGGGACGGCCATTGGTGCTGGAATCCGAGCTGCCGGTAGATGGCGCTTCGGCAGAGGAGAACGATCTTCGCCGCCGGCGCATCGCCTTTTACGAACGAAACGGCTTTTGTCCGGCCTACGAGATGGCCACCTGCGGCCTGCGATGGCAGGCGCTGCTGGCCGGGGCTGAAGGCTGCGCGCTGGTGGACGTCATGCGCTGGCACAAGCAGCTGTACGATGAAAAGCGCACGGACGTGCAGGTGCCCCTCGGCCCGGGCGAGACGCCCGCGCCGCCCTACTGGATGGCCGAGTGAGGCGAGAGGCAGGCGCGCGGCGCGCTGGGTTGGGTCACCGGGCTTTTGCAAAGCGTTCTTCGCGTTCTGCCGGCCGCAGGCCCCGCCAAAGGACGGAAAACGTTTGCCGCCGGCTTTCCCGGAACATCCCTGCTTGATGAATAATAAAAATGTCATCCCTGGCTGAAAGCTTCGGATGACATTTTGTTTGCGGGGCAAGGATTTGGGACAAGGGACCGTCCCCATGTCTCAAAGTGGGACAGGGAACCGTCCCCATGTTTCAGTTAGTCTTCGGTGTACTCCAGGATGTCGCCGGGCTGGCAGGAGAGAGCCTTGCAGATGGCGTCGAGGGTGGAAAAGCGCACGGCGCTGACCTTGCCGGTCTTGAGCTTGGAGAGGTTCACGTTCGACACGCCGACCTTCTCGGACAGTTCGTTCAGGGACATCTTGCGATCCGCCATGACGCGGTCGAGTCTTAAAACGATCATGGGTGCCTCCTTTCCGCTACAGCGTCTCATCCGAGAGCTGCTGCAGCTCTTCCCCGTAGCGGAAGATGTACGAGCAGAGGAACAGGATGAAAGCGATGACGAGGAACGTCGGGTCCAGATGGTGCTCGATGCCCAGTGTGGGATATTCGGTGTGCGAGGACACCAGCCGGGCGGCGAGAGCGGTCTTCGCGATCAGATCGAATGCATTGTAGACGATGCCGTAGCCGATGACGAACCATCCGAGCTTTTTGAATTCTCCGCTGATGCCCTGGCTGAAAGGCTGTCCTTCCTTCATGGGCGCCAGGATGCGGCGGATGATGCGGATGCCGTACCAGACGGCGGCAAGGCTGATGATGACAGAACCGGACAGCAGCAGGAGGGTCCCCCCGATCTCCTGTGCTGAACCCAGATCCTTCGCGTCGATGTGGATGCCTCCGGCGCTGAGCGTAAAGGACATGTTGTCCGGGTCCACCAGCTTATCGTAGCCGGCGGCGATTCCGATGGCGTTGAGCGCAACCAGGAAAACGATGCCGAGGATGGTGAGGACGGACAGGATGCGGAACACGATGTCCAGCCCGCGAGCTGTTTTTTGCATGTTATTCATAACGATACTCCTTTTGATATCCCTTTGTCTGATCGCTCCCTTTGAAATCCTGGGGGAGCGCTTGATTTCCGGTAGATGCGGCGGCTGCCTGCAGGACTGCCGCGAGCGGTTTCGGAGAACTCCTTGCGAGCATAGGATAACATCGTTATTTTCGTTTGTCAATAACTATTTATCGAAAAACATTAAATATTTTATCTTTTGCGAAATTAAAAAGCGGAGGACATCCACTTGCCCTCCGCTTCCGCGCTTTCTTCATTCAGCGTACGATCTCGTCGTACAGCCAGAGCATGAAGCCATGCTCCGGATCCTTTGGGAAGTCCGCAAGCTGCTCATACGTGGCGTGCAGCGTGTTCCAGGTCGTCTGTGACCCGTCCGCGTCGGTAAACGTCTCGATGGCTGTTATGAAGCCATAGTCTCTGGCCAGGCGCGCCATCACATCCTGCGCTTCGGCCGAATCCGGGTCGAGCAAGCGCTCGGATTCGTCCACTTCTTCGTGAGCGCTATCATCGGGCTGATGGCCCATGGCAGGTTTTCCGGCATCCCGGAAGATCTCCACCACGACCCGGTACAGCACGTCCTCGCCCCGGAAAGCGTCCATGGCGTCGCGCAGCGGCAGGGACAGGCCGACCTCTCCGTTTTGGGGCATCGCGTAGCTGCTTTCATAAGCCGTGTGGAAACCGGAGATCATCTTGCGGACGGTGTAATCCGCGAGATCCTGCCCGTAGGGCATGTTCGGCAGGTGAGCGCCTGCGGCAGGACCTTCCCCCGGTTCTGCTTCCGGCATTTCTTCGGCAGCAGCTGCGGAGGTCGCCGGCGCTTCGGCCGCTGCCGTCTCCGTTTCGATCTGCGCATCGTTCTTCGCTTCCTCCGCCTCAGCGCCGTCGACCCCCGCGTACTTGGCGCCATCCGCCGCATAGTACATGCCTTCCGTCGCGGCATCGTAGTCCATCGGCTCTTCCACGGACTCCGGCGCAGCTTCCGCGGGCGCCGCTTCCATCGCCAGATCCGCATCTTTCGCATTCTGCGCGGCCATCATGGGCGCAGAAGCCTTCCCGCTTCCCATGCGTCCGTTTGCGAACAGTCCTCCTATGACGGCCAGCGCGAGGCAAGCCGCCAGGGCGCCCCATTTCGTCCAGCTGCGGCTGCGCGTACGGACTCTCGCGCGGGCCTGCTTCGCGCCGGATGCGCCGGAGGCTTCCCCAAGCCCCGCGTCCAGCGCCTCGCCCGCCAGATCGTCGTCGATATATCCCATTGCGTTGAACAGATCTTTGCCCTTCATAGTGCGTACCCCTCGTTCTTCAAGTATTCCCTCAGCTTGTCCCGCGTGCGCATCAGGGAGCTCTTTACCTTGCTCTCGCTGACACCCAGCGCCTGCGCCACCTCGGCCACCGATTCGGCCAGCAGGTAGCGGCGGGTGAAGATCAGCCGGTTGTCCCGGGACTGCTGCCTCAGAAATCCGGAGAGCAGTTCCCCCAGCTCTTCCGGTTCGAACGCGCGCTCGGCGGCTTCGTCGGGGATGCACGCCTGCATCTCGTCGGTGAACTCCACCAGCTGCGCGGAGCGCTTCGCGGCTGACTGCTTTTCCAACAGGTTCAGCGCGGTGTTGCGGCAGATCTTCGCGATGTAGCCGAAGAAATGCGCGGGCTGCTGCGGCGGAATGGAGTTCCACGTCTTCAGATACGTGTCGCTCTCGCA
>JAIKZT010000309.1 GCA_024682015.1 Clostridia bacterium | reverse complement strand
GCGGAGAAGTGCGTCGCGCACGGCTGGACCGTGCGGCAGGCGGAGAGCTACACCGGGGAGAAGAAAAAAACCGGAAAACGCAGAAGGACGCGGCTTTCGAGCAAACTGCGCGGCGAGATAGACGCGGTGGAAGCGGAACTGACGGAAAAGCTGGGCACGAAAGTGCGCATCAGCGGCACGGACCGCAAGGGCAAGATCGAGTTGGATTATTACAGCCGGGGCGAGCTGGAGCGTCTGATTGAGGTGCTGTCGGGCGAATAAGCCTTCCGCGGGGCCGCATGTCCCTGTGACCCGGCGGGGTTATAAGCGGAATGGGTCACACAGACCTGCCGGAAGAAGTGACCCAAGTTGTCAAAGTTGTGTTTGGGTCACATGATCGCGCGTCTCCTTGCGGAAAATAGTATGCGGGAGCCGCATCGGGCAATACAGACACATAAAAGTGGGACAAAGAACCGTCCCCATGTCTCAAAAAAGTGGGACAGAGAAACGTCCCCATGTCTCAAAATGGAGAAAAAATACCTCGGAAAATTCGATATCGTCGTGATCGGCGCGGGCCACGCGGGCTGCGAGGCGGCGCTGGCGGCCGCCCGGCTGGGCAAGAAGACGCTGGTGCTGTCCATCAATCTGGAAGCGGTGGCGAACATGTTCTGCAATCCGGCCATCGGCGGCACCGGCAAGGGTCACCTCGTGCGGGAGATCGACGCGCTCGGCGGCCAGATGGGCCTCGTCATCGACAAGACGTTCATCCAGAGCCGCATGCTGAACACGGCCAAGGGCCCGGCGGTCCATTCCCTGCGCGCGCAGGCGGACAAGGTGCGCTATCACGACGAGATGAAGCATGTGCTCGAGCTGCAGGATAACCTGCTCCTGCGACAGGGCGAGGCGGTCGAGATCGATTTCGGCCAGCTGGACGTGCCGGGAAGGGAGCCGGAAGAGACGGCCGGTCTTTCTCCGCAGGGCTCCGCAAAGAAAGTCCGCGGCGTGCTGCTGCGCACGGGCGCGTATTACGCGTGCGAGGCGGTCATCATCGCGACGGGCACGTTCCTCGGCGGCAAGATCTTCATCGGCGACAGCGTCATCCAGAGCGGGCCGAACGGCCTGTCTCCCTCGCTGGATCTTGCGGAAAGCCTGAAAAAGCAAGGATTCCGGCTGCGGCGGTTCAAGACGGGCACCCCCGCGCGGGCGCTGCGGGCAAGCATCGACTTCTCGAAGATGACCGTGCAGCACGGCGATCCTCACGTCACGCCGTTCTCCTTCATGAATGACGATCTGGACAAGCCCCAGGAGGATTGCTGGTTGACGTACACGAACGAGGCCACGCATGAGCTGCTGCGGGAGAACTTCTCCAGAAGCGCGCTGTTCGGCGGGCAGATCGAAGGCGTCGGTCCTCGGTACTGCCCGTCCATCGAGGATAAGGTGAACCGCTTCGCGGACAAGGAGCGCCATCAGTGCTTCGTCGAGCCCGAGGGACTCTCCACCGAGGAGATGTACCTGCAGGGCATGTCTTCCTCCATGCCTGAAGACGTGCAGGAGGGGTTCTATAAAACGATGCCGGGCCTCGAAAACCTCGAGATCGTGCGGTCGGCGTACGCCATCGAGTACGACTGTATCGACCCGCTGGACATTAAACAGAATCTGGAGCACCGGGAGTTCCCGGGTGTCTTCTGCGCCGGCCAGTTCAACGGCAGTTCGGGCTATGAGGAAGCCGCGGCGCAGGGGCTGATGGCCGGGATCAACGCGGTTCGCATGCTCGACGGCAAGACGCCCTTCGTGCTGGACCGCTCGCAGGCGTACATCGGCGTGCTCATCGACGATCTCGTAACGAAGGGGACGAACGAGCCCTACCGCATCATGACGTCCCGGGCGGAATACCGCCTCGTGCTGCGCCAGGACAACGCGGACAGCCGGCTCACCCCGCTGGGGCGCGAGATCGGGCTCGTGGACGACGCGCGCTGGGAGCGCTTCTGCCGCAGCCAGGCACAGACCGAAGCGGAGCTGAAGCGGCTGCGCGAAACGACGCTTTCCCCGTCCGAGCTCAACGGCTGGCTCGAAAGCCTGGGCGGCTCTCCCGTGGACGGCCGCGTGAGCCTCGCAGAGCTCTTAAAACGCCCAGAAGTGACGTACGACAACATGGCGGCGGTCGATCGGGACCGGCCGGCGCTGGAGGGTCACATCCGTAGCAAGGTGGAGGTGGAGCTGAAGTATGCCGGTTACATCGGCAAGCAGCTGCAGCAGATCGAGCGGTTCAAAAAGCTTGAAAACAAGGCGCTTCCGGAGGATCTGGACTACCTGAACATGGAGGGCGTGCGGCTCGAGGCGCGCCAGAAGCTCGACAAGATGCGGCCTTCCAGCATCGGGCAGGCGTCGCGGATCTCGGGCGTGTCGCCGGCCGACATCAACGTGCTGCTCGTGACCCTCGAAAAGATGCGGAGGTCGTGATGGATAAGGAAAAACAATACGAAAAGCTGCGGGACGTCATCCTGGAATGGAACGGGAAGATCAACGTGACGGCCATCCGTGACCCGCAGGAATTCTACGACAAGAACATACAGGACAGCTTAAGCGTTACGGGCCTTCCCGAGTACGAGGCGGCGAAGGAGGTGCTCGATCTTGGCACGGGCGGCGGTTTTCCGGGCCTTCCCCTGGCCATCGCGAGCCCCGAAAAGCGCTTTCTGCTGGCGGACGCGGTCGGCAAGAAGCTGAAGGTCGTGCAGGACGCGGCGCGGCAGCTGGGCCTCGTGAACGTGGAGACGGTGCATGGCCGGGCGGAAGATCTGGCCCGAACGCGCCTGTACCGGGAACGCTACGATCTCGTCGTGTCCAGGGCGGTCGCGAACATGTCGACCCTTTCGGAATACTGCCTGCCGTTCGTGAAGGTCGGCGGGTTCTTCATCGCGTATAAGACGCGGGACGCGGCGGAGGAGATCGAGGCTGCGGCCGGCGCCATCGCCAAGGTGGGCGGACGGATCGCGCGGACGGAGAACGCGCAGGGCGGGCACGTGCTTGTGGTCATCGAGAAGATCGCAAAGACCCCGTCGGCCTATCCCCGCAAGGCGGGTACGCCCGGAAAGGATCCCCTGAAATGAGCGCGTGCAAGACGGTCAACATGTATACGGACGGCGCCTGCGCGGGCAACCAGAACGAGGAGAACTTCGGCGGCTGGGGCTGCATCCTCGAGTACGCCGGGCGCGAGAAGGAACTGTCCGGCGCTGAACCGAACACGACGAACAACCGCATGGAGCTTTCGGCGCCCATCGCCGGGCTGGCGGCCCTGAAGGAAAAGGGCCTGCGCGTGCGCATCTACTCGGATTCGTCCTACCTCGTGAACTGCTTCCACCAGGGCTGGTACGAAAAGTGGGTGAAAAACGGCTGGAAGACGGCCGGCAAGAAGCCCGTGGAGAACCGCGATCTCTGGGAAAGGCTGCTCTCCCTGATGGAGGGGCAGGCCTGCGAATTCTACCTCGTTAAAGGTCACCTGAAGCTGACGGACGCGAAAGGCGACCCCTTAGGTGAGGAGAGCGCGGCGCTTTCGAAGGCGTGGAAGGGTTTTCAGGCGCACAACGGGGAATGTCCCTTCGAGGCGTTTTACCGCATCGCAGGCTACAACAACCGGGCGGACGCGCTGGCGACAGGCGCGATCGAGGAATGTAAAGCCAAGTTAAACGGGCTGTAATATTTCTGTAACATTCGTGTTGTATACTATACTCCGTAGAATTATGCTGGCAGGGAGTGTCCGGCCAGCGCGAAAGTTCGGGACTTAAAGGAGACTTCGGTGGTTCACCTGAAACGGATCACAGCGATCATACTGGTATGCGTTCTGCTGGCGGCAGGCGCTGTCTTTGGCGCGGACGCCGCGTCCATCGTCAGCCCGGCGGCGAACAGCATCGTCTATACGGACAGCCTTCTCGTCTCCGTCAAGGTCACGGAGCTGAAGACGATCCGCGTCTCCGTTTACGAAGAGAAGACCGGCACGGCGGAAACGATGGCGTCCGTCGACGTCTCCAAGTTCACGGAAGAGGATCTGAAGGCGGCCGCGGACACGAAGTATTCGGAAGTGCTGCTCGGCGAGGCGGCGCTGTATACGAATACGGCCGACATCGGATTCTATACGAAGCAGATCGCCGTTACGCCGGGACTGTACAAGGTCAAGGCGGAAACGCTCGAGACCGTCATGGAATGGTCGGAGGAAGAGCAGAAGCTCGTCGAAAAGACGCTGGTCTCCCAGACCGTTTCGAGCCTCGTCGCGGTCAAGACGAAACCCGCGGAGGAGGAGAAGACGCAGGTGTTCCAGGATACGGCCACCGGCGCCGTCACGTTCATCCGCAAGATCTTAAAAGGCCTGTTCAAGTAGTCATGGACGAAAACAGAAAACGGCTGGAAAAATTCAAAACGGGAATCATCGTAGTATTGTTCTTCTCGACAATACTACTTTTATATTTAAGCTGGCACCGCGAAAGCGGGCGGTCTTTCCGGATCGCGGACATCCTCGATTTCATGAGCGAAGATGCGCGCGTGCCGCGGGCGGAGGAATTTCTGGTGCCCGAAGGCGTCTACGCGGGCTTCGGCGACGGAACGTTCTGCGCGCTGGATGCCGATGCGTCGGCGCTGGCGGGCCGCATGCTGGCCGCGTTCGCCGCGGAGAGCCAGGACGCCGTCATCACGATCAGCGAGGTGACGGAGGATCAGTACCGGGAGATGCTCATGGAGTTCGCGTCCGTGAGGGTCACGTACCCCTACGGCATCCCGGCGGGCGAACTGCTCGAACGGCAGGGCGCTCCGGTGCTCACGGGCATCGACCAGGTCGGGCAGGCGAGCGGCGTGATCCTCACATCCGCCGCCCTCGACAGCCTGTTCCTCGAAGGCGGCGGCAGCTGCTGGCGCCTGGAATCCGACAGCGACAGCGATTTCGCGGCGCCCCTTCTGGCGGGGATCGAACCGCAGCAGCCCGCGCTGTACACGGCCGGCAGCATGCTCGGCGGCAGCAACATGGCGCTGCTCCCCTTGAGCGCGCCGGAAGGCCTCGCGGAAAACGACTGGATCGGTGAACACGCCGGCGACGCCGAACGCGCCCGGGAAGCGCTGGCGGAAGCGATCTTCGGGGCCAACTTCGATTTCGTGCGCCGGATCACCGACAGCTTCGGCAACGTTACCTACATGTATGGGTACGGCGAGCGGACGCTGAACTGCCTGGCGGACGGCTCGTTCGAATATCGCACGGAGACGGCCGGAGGAAACGACCCGGGCTTCTTCGCGAGCCTGGAGGCGGCTTCGGCATTCGTCGCGCGCAGCGGCGGGTGGGGGGAAGACGGCTCGAACGTGCGCTACGTGCTGGGCGAAGCGACTCAGACGGGCGCGGCCCGCACGAAGGTCTACGCGTTTGACTTTCTTGAGCTCGTCGACGGCGTGAGGATCTGCAGCGAGGACGGCGGCGCCATTCAAGTGCGCGTGCAGGGCGGCGAGGTCTGCTATTACAGGCGCAGCGCGGTCAAAGGAGAAGCGGCTTACCAGAAACCGCAGCAGGCGGCGGAGATCGCCAACGTGCTGGCGGGCAACTGCCACCTCATCCACAGCATGGACAGCGGCAGCGTGCTCGCGGAGAGCTCAGACGAGGAATTCGCCTACGTGGCGGATCATTTCCGCCAGGCGCAGATCGGATACGTGCGCGGCGCGGACAGCCTGCAGCCGGCGTGGATCATCACCATGGAAGGCGGCATGCGCTTCTTCTTCGATCTGTACGACGCGGCTCCGCTGGGCTTTACGCGGGAGTAGGAGGCGGCGATGGATTGGTCAAAGGCGAAAAACATCATCATCGCGGCCCTGCTGATCGCCAATCTGTTCATCGGCGGGAGGTTCTTTCTGGATGAACGCGGCGAAGAGCAGCGGCTCACGCGGGAAGCAGAGAGCTGCCGGGCGTTTCTGGAGGCGCAGGGCGTGTCCGTCGAGGCGGACATCCCCGCGGAAGGCCAGCGCCTGCCGGTGCTGTTTCTTGGCATGGGGCGCGAAGCGGGTCAGACGCAGATGAAGAGCTACCGGGGCCTGCCCATCGCGGTCTCGGGCGGCAGCGCGGACTACGAGATCCTCGGAAGCGGGGAGCAGTCCGCCCTTACGATCACGGCTTCGGACGCGCTCTTAAAGCTTTACGCGGACCTGTCTGCGGACGGCGAGAGCATGGACGGACAGACGGTCGAAGAGGTGGAGCTCGTGTACCTCCTTTCGGTGGACAGCGGCTCCCGCGCGCAGCAGGATACGGCCATCCCGGCCTGGCGCGTGCGCCTTTCCGGCGCGGATCACTATGTGAACGCTTACAAAGAATAGACGGAAACGACAAATTTTTGTGGCAAAACCGTCACATTTTCGTCACAAAACGATACAATAATACAGGAGAATTCAGAATATATGAATCTGGCCATATGCTCCCTGGCAAGCGGGAGCAGCGGAAACTGCTACGTGGTCTGCGCGGGGACGCGCTTCGTCCTCGTGGATGCGGGCATCAGCGGAAAACAGATCAGGGAAGGCCTTGCCAGTCTCGGACTCAATCCGGAAAACCTTTGCGGCGTGTTTCTCACGCACAGCCACGGCGACCACGTGAAGGGGCTGGCGCAGGTCATGAAACACGCGAAGAACGCCAGCGTCTACGCGAACGACGTGACGCTGCGGGAAAGCGGCCTGACCCTCGCCGAAGAGCGCATCCGGCGCTTTGAGACGGGCGAGACGTTCTTTCTCGGGGATCTCGAGGTGCGGACGTTCCCCGTTTCCCACGATACGGGGGACCCTGCGGGGTTCACGTTCCGGCGGGGCGGCCGGCAGCTGTCCATCGTGACGGATACCGGCGTGGTCACACCGGCCGTGGCGCAGCAGATCCGCGGCGCGGACCTGCTGGTACTGGAGAGCAACCACGACGTGAACATCCTGCGCATGGGGCATTACCCCTGGTTCCTGAAGCAGCGCATCTTGGGCGAGACGGGTCACCTGTCCAACGAGGCGGCGGCAAGCGCCTTAGCAGACGCACTTCTGGCGGCGAAGGCCGCGGGGGAGCGGACGGACAAGACGGTGCTGCTGGCGCATCTGAGCAAGGAAAACAACTTTCCGGAGATGGCCATGGCGACCGTGAACAACATTCTGGAAGAACGCGGCGCGCTGACGGCAGGCCTGAGGATCGAGATCCTCTCCCGCAGCGCTACGAGCGACATATACAGCATATAAGCGGCCTTTCGACCGCAGAAAGAAGGGAAGAGAGATATGAAAAAGGGCATTACACAGCTGATCGCGATCCTGCTCATCGCGGCGATCGCATTCGGATGCGGGTTCACCGGCACATACGCCTACAACTTCGCCGTCGGAAAGGGCTGGATCCGCGGTGCGCAGGGGCGCACGTCGGCGAACTCCATCACGATCACGCCGGCCGAGACGGCGGGCAATTCCGGCTCGGTCACCATCAACGTTTCGGATGACCCGACCATCGCGGAAGCCATCGCGGCGAAGACGCTGCCGTCCGTCGTGGGCATTTCCACGGTGATCACCCAGACGTACAACGGGTTCGGCGGATTCTTCGGTTTCGGCTTCGGGGGCGGCGGAGACAGTTATTCCTACGACACCACCGCGGTCGGCACCGGCGTCATCGTCGATAAGACCGGCTACATCTTAACGAATTCGCACGTCGTGAACGACGGCGACACGAAGTCCATTACGGTCAGCCTGTACGACGGATCGACCGTGGAAGGCACCGTGCTGTGGAACGACGCGACGCTCGACCTGGCCGTGGTCAAGATCGAGGACACGGGAAACCTCATCGCGGCGGAGCTCGGCGACTCGGATACGGTGAACATCGGTTCGTACGCGGCGGCCATCGGCAACCCGCTCGGCCTGGAATTTGAACGTTCCATGTCGCAGGGCATCATCTCCGGCCTCGGCCGCAGCATCGCGGTCAGCTCGGAGAACGGCTCCGTTACGATGGAAGGCCTGATGCAGACCGACGCGACCATCAATGACGGCAACAGCGGCGGCCCTCTGCTGAACAGCAAGGGCCAGGTGATCGGCATCAACACCGCGAAGGCCTCCTCCGGCGAGGGCATGGGCTTCGCGATCCCCATCAACGTGGCCAAGCCCATCGTCGAGCAGATCATGGCCAGCGGCAGTTTCGAGCGTCCATACATCGGCATTTCCGGCATTTCGCTGCAGGAGCAGAACCAGTACACGTCTGAGCAGCTGATGGAGGAGTTCGGCACGGACAAGGGCATCTACGTGGCGAGCGCGGCGCCCAGCGGCGGCGCGGCGGCTGCGGGGATCAAGCAGGGCGACGTCATCATTGCGGTGAACGGCACCGAAGTCGGCACGATGAACAAACTGAACCAGCTGCTCGTGCAGTTCAAGGTGGGCGATACCGTTACGCTGACCGTCATGCAGGACAAGGAAGAGAAGGCGATCGACGTCGTGCTCGGCGGCGCGCAGATCTTCGAGAATACGAACAAGAATTAAATTTGAGACAGGGGGACGGTGGTTCCTGAGCTTGTCAAAAGGCCTTGTCCCACGAGGCTCCGGGCGTTGTCCGGAGCCTCTGTTTATGGTAAAGTAGACGCATGAGATTCGACGTCATCTGCATCGGAAAACTGAAGGAAAAGTACTGGACCGCGGCGTGCGAGGAATATGTGAAGAGGCTTTCGCGCTTCGGCGGGATGACCATACACGAACTGCCGGAGAGCCGCCTGGCGGAAAATGCTTCCGTAGCGCAGGAAGAAGAGGTGAAGCGCGCGGAAGGACGGGCGATCCTCGCGAAGATCGAATCGCTCGGGCGAGGGCAATCCCACGTTTTCGCGCTCGATCCGCGCGGGAAAACGCTCAGTTCGGAAGGGTTTGCGGAAAAGCTCGCCGGCCTCGCGCTGAACGGCAAGAGCCGCGCCGTTTTCGTGATCGGCGGATCCCTGGGCCTGTCGGACGAGGTCCGCAAGGCATCCGACGACCTGCTGTCTTTCTCCCCGATGACGTTTCCGCATCAGCTCTTCCGCGTGATGCTCCT
>JAIKZT010000097.1 GCA_024682015.1 Clostridia bacterium | reverse complement strand
TTTTCAGTTCTGCTGCATCTTTCATGGAGTCTCCTTCACGGTTGTGATGGCGCAATCATATCAAAATCCATCGAAGACGATATGCGGAAGACAGAAAAAGCGCGGGCGAGTTAGCCCGCGCACCTCTCTCAAAGTTGTTTTACCAGTTGTTCTGGTTGTTTCCAATCTCAAAACGCATGGGTGAAAAACGCAGATGCGCCCCACGATGCCGGCGAGCGTTGTAATCTGCCGCAGGATAGTGTATACTGACCATGCTTCTCGATTGCAGCATGCTGTGTCAGATCAGATTCCCTTTGCCGTTATGACGAAAGAAAACAAGAATTCCAGCGTTGTGTCTGATGCGGACGACCGTGCAATGTACGGTTCGCTTCTGAAGCATATCGTCCAGGCCGCGCCGAACGAGGATCCGTCTGACTTTGTCCTCGAGGCGATTGGCCGCAGCGTGGGGGCGGACCGCTGCTACGTCTGCCGGTTCAGGGAGCCCGGCAAGTCCTCCATGTGCACCAACACGCACGAGTGGCGCGCCGACGGCATCAAGCCCGAGATCGGCGGACAGCAGACGTGCAACCTAGAGGAGCTTGTGGAATTCAACGCCTGCATCATGTCCGGACGGGACTTCCTGTCCACGGACATCAGCGCCATCGACGCCGGCTCGCGGGAATGGCTCGCGCCGCCGGGCATCCAGTCGCTGATCGCGACGCCGCTCGTTGGGGCGGACAACGCGATCTTCGGATTCGTGGGGTTTGACTTTGTCAAGGCGCCCTGCAAGGAGTTCACGGATCGCATCATCTTCAACATCCATCAGGCGGCAGACCTTCTCCTCAACTGCCAGAGGATGCACGAGCAGGACATGGCCCGCCTGGACGTCATGCGGCGGGAGGAAGAGCGCCAGAAGTACGACCACGACCTGACCGTCGCTCTGAACTTCGCCAGCCTCAAGGCCGAAGGCGTGGAGTTCATATTCAAGCACCATAACTACGAGGCGATCAGGGAATTCATCGGCACGAAGGTGTGCAAAATAACCGGGGCGCAGCATCTCATGCTGTGCGCCGACGACGGTTCGCGCAGCGACTGGTTCGGCGAGGACGCGCCAGGCTGCTGCCGCGACTGCGCGAAGGCGTCCGCTCGCCGCAGAAAGCAGCTGCCGCAGGAGTTCTTCGCCGAAAGCGAGGTGTTGGTCTTCCGCGATGGAGAGCCGATGCCGGACATGAATCGTCCGCCGTATTGCCAGATGACGTCCTCCGCCGTCGCGCAGTTCAAGAAAGGGGATGGCTGGTGGCGGCTGGTGGCCGACTATACGAAGCCGCACAAGCACAACATGGACATGGTCGCGCGCGGCCTCCACACCGCGCTGGAGTTCTTGTCCATCGCGTACGACAGAGACCATCGAGAGAAGACGATCGCCCAGTTGCAGGAGCACCAGCGTTTTCGCTCCAACCTGCTCGCCTACGCGCTCGCAAGGGACGATCTGCCGGGCTTGATCGAGCTCATCATGTGCCGCCTGCTCGCCTTGACCGCATGTGACTACATTGCGATCCATTCAGTAGACGGAGACCATCGTCTGCTGTATCCTGGAGAAGAACTGAAGACATGTCCGAGACGGTGCGAGACGTGCGCCTTCTACAAGCTCCTGATCCCGCCTGTCGAGGATGCCGACCATCTCATCGAGCTGATCGATACGAAAGGGCAGACCATCGCGTCGCTTCCCCCCGAATGCCCGGCGAAGTCGCTTGAAGTCGTTGTCGTGTACAGCGAGGGGAAGCCCTGGGGCGGCATCGCGCTTCACTACATGGATCGGCAACACAAGATTTCGGAAAACGACCGCTGTACGCTCAAGATTGCCGCCAACGTGCTGACGCTGGCCCTTGAGCGTCATGCCGCGGCCGTCCGTCTGAAAAACGAGCGCGATCGGGTGGTGGAGGCCGAGAAGACCCGAAGCTACTTCTTCTCGGCGGTCTCGCACGACATCCGCACGCCGCTCAACGCAATCATCGGCTTCTCGGAGCTCCTGCAGGCCGGGGATGTCCCGCCGGAGGACGCGAAGCAGGCCCTCAACATGATCGTGTCGAGCGGCAAGATGCTCCTGCAGCTCGTGAACGACGTGCTCGACCTCTCGAAGATGGACCTTGGGAAGCTCACGTTCAGCCTTGAGCCTGCGGATGTCGGCGAACTCCTGCGCGAAGTCGTGCCAGCGTTCCAGCCGATGATGGCCAAGAACGGCCAGACCTTCGTCCTTGAGATTGACGAAATGCCGCGCCTCATGGTCGATCCACTACGTTTCCGCCAGGTGATGTTCAATTACGTCAGCAACGCGGTCAAGTACGCGGGACCTTGCACGATCCGCATCTCGTCCACCTACGAGGATGGCCGGTTCAAGCTGACGGTCGCGGACAACGGCCGGGGCGTCCCCCCGGAGAAGGCCAAGCGCCTCATGCAGCCTTTCGTGCAGGCAGACATCAAGAACCGTGCGGAGGGAAGAGGGCTGGGCCTTGCGATCTGCAAGCGACTTGTGGAACTCGCGCATGGCACGATTTCGATCGACACGGCGCCGGGCAAGGGCTTCGCGATCCATGTCGAGGTTCCGGTCGAT